>JAYEFR010000086.1:0-18048 GCA_034716155.1 Thermodesulfobacteriota bacterium | reverse complement strand
CGTTATATCAATCACTTATTTTGGTCCGACCCCGACCCAACGACCCGTCCTCCGCGAGACTGGCACCGCTTCCCAACGTACTGATGACAACCTCCCCTCCAGCGACGGCCTCCTGCACCGATTGGGGGTTGAGCGCATCACCCCGAACGACAGACAAGTTGGCGTGTTCTGTTTCGATCAGCCCTGGATTGCGAGCGACTGCCTTCACTTCGTGTCCACTATCCAGCGCCTGGTAGAGAACCTCACGGCCCGTCTGGCCCGTTGCACCCCAGAGGACTATCTTCATCTTGTTGCTCCTTTCCTTAAAATTTTTCATCTTTTCTTCTTTCAGTTCAATTTTTATAACCTTTGTCTAGAATTAAAAACCAGCAAGGGGTGGCTAACGTGGAACTCACCTGCCTGGAAGGGGCGGAGCCCCTGACAGGTCAGGTGGAGTGACGGGGTAGCCTATCCAGCGGCTATTTTTACAGCCTTTGAAACAAGAGAAAACTTTTTCATTTAATAAGAAAAAGCTAAGTTAAATTGCCACCGGCATCAATTATCCATTTTTTGACAGCTAAAAAGGGATATCTTTCTAACATTCCAAAGTGAGGCAGTTTTTTGATCTTCAATTTCATGAATATAGGAGAAGATATTCCGCAAAGAAATTTTGCGAGATTTGCTGTGGAAAAATGCTCACTCATTGTATTGATAAATTCTGTTGAGAGATTCTCAAAGTCAAAATTCGAAAACGGCTGCAGCTCTGTAGTATGCTGAAGAGCAACTAATCCGCTTTTGCAAAATGAGCAGTGCCCGCAATGATCTTTTTCAAGATGTTCTCCAAAATATTCCGCAAGTCTTTTGCTAAGGCACGAATTGCTTTCAAAAAAATTGACCATATTATGTATTCTTTGAATCTCATGGAGTTCTTTTGTCTTAAACAAACGATACATTCTTTCAGTCAATTCTCCAATATTAAAATCCTGCGTCATAATCTCATACACTTCTATTGCTTGTCTTGATTGGAGTGCAATCCATCCTTTTTCATCAAAATATTCTAATGCCATTATAATACGTTGGCGGTTTGCACCATAGCTCTCAAGGATTCCTCGCATGTCAACGTAAGTCCAAGTTTTCTTTGTATGACAATGAGCCAGAACAGCTGCAACAAATTCTTTTCTTTCCCCATGAAATTTACCTAAGATATCTGATGACTCGATATGGTATTTGAATGAGTATTTTTCAAACCAAGTAAATTTGGGGCTGATGATCCCTTCCATGTCAAGGTAGACAAGCAAAGTCTTTAAAGGAAGCAATCTGATATTCAGTTCATTGGAAAGAGTGTTCAGTTTGGTTTCCCATACCTTGCTGCCATGATTTTGTATTTTATGAATCAGATTATAAATGTCTTTCTTTTCTGGAGTATCACCATAAACAAAATTTTCTAACACATTAATATTGTCTTTGTTTGCCAAAACCTCGCATAAAGACTTTTTTCCATCTCGTCCTGAACGTCCTATCTCTTGGCTGTAATTTTCAATGGATTTGGGCAAGTCATAATGAATAACACGGCGGATGTCATATTTATCTATTCCCATTCCAAAAGCTATTGTTGCAACAACGCAAGCTAATTCACCCTCCATAAATTTATGTTGAATTGTCTCACGTTCCTCGCTTTCCATTCCCGCATGATACGGCGATGCGTTTATGCCATTGGCAGAAAGAAAATCACCAACATCTTCCGAGGTTTTTTGCAAAGTAACATAAACAATTGTCGGAGCTTCTGGATATTCACGAATTCGGTTGAGGAGACGAATTTGCTTTTCGGATTCGACTGTTGGCGTTATTTGCAAAAAAAGATTGCTCCGATAAAATCCGGTCGCAATGATATTTTCTCGGAACACGCCGAATTTGTCGCACATATCACTAATGACCTGCTCAGTGGCGGTTGCGGTCAATAACAATACTTGCCGAATTTCAAACTCTCTCTGATAAACAGGTAGTTTGAGGTATTCAGGACGAAAATTATGGCCCCATTCGGAAATGCAATGAGCTTCATCAATGACCAGCAAAGAAACGTTCATTTTTTGAAGATGCAAGCGAAAACGTTCATTCTTGAAGCGTTCCACTGAGATCATGAGAATTTTTAATTCCCCATTTCTGGCCTTTTCAAGTGTGGTATTGTATTCCTCCTTCTCAAGAGTTGAATCCAGACGAGCTGCCGGAATATTATGCTTCAATAGAAAATCAAGCTGATCTTTCATAAGAGAAAGAAGAGGAGAAACCAAAAGAGTCATGTGAGGCAATAACATAGCAGGGAGTTGATAACAAAGGGATTTCCCTGCCCCAGTCGGAAAAATAGCCGCAGCAGATTGGCGATTCATAATCCTTGATATAACTTCTTTTTGTCCCTTTTTAAATGAATTGAACCCAAAGAACCGTTTCAACTGGTTTTCTAACATTCATTCTCCTAAGACATACTCACTCAAAAGTTCGAGGCAATACAAACGACTAATGGGTGGCCCGTTTTTCTCGAGATTTTTGTGTGCTCCACCATCGTGAACCGCCCTGTGCGGACCCGCGCATGCAGGGTGGTGTGGGGGGACACCCCCGGCTACCCGATTATGCATTTTTAAACCGTATTTTTTCCTTATTTCGGCAACCTTAAACGGGATAATCTCTCTTCTATTATTTCAAGGAATTGTTGTTGCTTTTCCTTTGCAATACTAGAGCGATCTATGATTTTCCTCATGGCATCAAACTTCTTTTCAAATCTTTCGTATCTAACTTTTATAGGAATATTTAAATATTCAGCTAATTTATCAAAATCTTCTCGTTCCAATTTATTTTTTTTCCCATTAATAGGTATGGCCGAATCTTCCTCATCAGGAATAACCAATTTTGAACACACTACATCATAAGCAGGTGTTAAGCGAATATTATTTTCATCTTTATAAAAAATAGAATAATTTTTTAAGTGGGCATCGCCATTGCCGATAATAAAATTGAGAACGACACGTTCAAAAAGCAATTGAACATCGTACCCTGGCGCCGAAGATATTTCTTTCAACCTGCGGCCTATTTGTTCTACCGACCCCTTATATTTATCCGATTGTTCAAGAATTTGCGCAAAATCTTCCTGGTGAATTTTCATGTCTTTTATCCGGTCAAATCTTTTGACCACATAAGCAAGGCTTTTATCCTTTAAAGGAATCAAACAATGAAGCGGAATATCTATATTTAATTCTTCGGCGATATCCATACAACATTGTTCGTTTTCCGGAATATTTGGGAAAGTTGGGATTTGTGGTTTTAAAATATATTGCCCGCCTTCAGCCGTAGGAATTAACATATTTTGCCCCTTATCCAACTTAACAGACAGCTTAGGTTGAACCCCGGAAATGGAAAGTTTACCCGTCAGTTTTTGTGCTTTCTGGGAAATATCTCCTAAGTTAAAATCTATAACCGGCCATTTCGAAGAATTAAACATATCTTTAAGAAATTTCTCATTCATTTTTATCACTCTACTTTTATTACAGTAACTGCACCAATGGTATCACCGCTGGTGCTTGCCAATAATAAACCAAAGGAATCTTTATTATCGACCTTTTGCGTCGCACTCACGATATCTAAATACCACCCTTCGGGAAGAAGCCCTTTAAAGAAAGGGAATAATTCTTTTGAATGATATGGTTCGTCTCTGGGGGGTAAAGATATCGAAATTGGGATATTTTTTTTTAAAAATTCATGATCATATTGGAAAGTATAGCCTTCTTTAGTCTCGGTAATATACCCAGCTAATTCATTTTTGTAAAAGACGTTTGCTTTTCTTAATGTATCCATAAAAAATTTCCTCTAGATGATATCCGTTTTTTCATGTTTTGTGATATGTTGTGGTTCGTTCCTTTTTAATTCTATGTGATATCCCAAGAAATCTAAAACTTGCATAAGCTTATCCATTCTTACCGTCATTTTACCGTTTTCAAGTTCTCTTAAAAAACGCAAACCGACTCCTGCTCGTTTGGCAAATTCAATTTGGGTTAACCCAATATTCTTTCTTAGCTTTTTTATTTGAGAAGAAATATTTATTATGTATAGATTTGAATTAACTTGTCTCATAATAATCCAAATATATCACATATCGGGTATAATTCCAACATTTTTTTAAAAAATTATACCCTACAAGGTGTAAATTTATATAATTTATACCCTAAGAGGTGCAAAAATAACGCTAGTATACCTTTAAGGGTATAATTTATGAGAAATTTTCGATTATTTATACCTTATAGGATACTTTTTTATTAAATATAGATTGCTGATTTGCATATTAAATAGTTAGGATATATTCAGACTTTTAGCTCAACAGATAGGCTTTTACGGAAATTTTCAAGAATTTGATCTATTTTTTTCTCTAATTCTTTAATCATGTTAATTTTTATTTATGCATAACGGCCAGCTTAACCGGCTGGCTTCGGAGCGCCAGCGGAGAAGCCAGCCCGAGTTGAAGCTGTGGTTAGCTGCTGTCATATTGACCATATCAAGCCCTCTTGAAGATGGCGATTGACACTAACGCCTGATGCATGGGGATGAAGTCCCAAAACCACCCGCAAAATCTTGACCGCACGGTACAGGGACTTCATCAGCTCACGCTGCTCATGAACATATTTTTGGTCGAATTCGTTCTCTTTGATTGAGTGAGCGGGCTTCTGACGCAGAGATCTGACGTGTCTGAACGTTTGAAGCATTTCTTCTATCTCTGACCAATCATCCGTCTTGAACTTGCTTCTTAGCCAATCCTCCAAAATCTTGATTGTCCCCTTTTGTCTTACGACAATCTTGCCATCCCTTCGTGGTTCTTCTGTTTCGAACGAAACATCCGTGCCGAAGAATTCCCTATTGATATTCTCGGACAGCATCTTGTCGAGAAGATGTACGAACTCATTGTACTCCTTTAATGTCGGTCGAAGTAGATAACCGAATTCGCGCGGCCTTTTGTCTTGGGAGAAATCCTTCTTAAAAATTGGCTTGCGTCCGATGATCTCAGAAATCTCATTTGCCGTTTTCATCTCCAGAAGGACAGATTGGTACAGGGAGAGTCTTTCTGGCCAGTCGCCAATTATCGAGGTCCGGAAGTAATCCGGATGGAGATGGGCCTCAGATTCAACTTGCTTCGATGTCCAGATCAGTTGATGCTCGGGGCTGAGTTTAGCGAGATATCTGAGAAACACTGCCACATATATGTTGCCGTCTTCATCAAGAGAGAAGCCAAACGATTCAAGTAGTATCTGGTCGGAGACCTTCATCTTGTCTGTTTGGAAGAACTCATCCTTTATGCTGATGTATCCATGAATGTCATCGTATTGGTAATAATCCCGAGGGTCATTTCGGTAGATCTCTAAGACATCCAAGTCAAAACTCTTGTGGGATAACTGAGGTTCACCAAGGGCAAGGCAAAGTTCGAATGGCCTGTCACTGAATTTACTGGGATCTAAAACCTCCTTCAAATGCTTGCTAGCTGGATAAGCGCACGCATGTTCGAGCCTCGCTGTGCCGAGCTTGTCTAGTTGCTCTGCTATTGGCTCAGAAGGTAGCGCCTTGATGTGTGGATTGGGATGATAGTCACCGAACACAACGGATACACGCCCCTCGCGGATTGTTTCCGCGAGAAGACGTCGTACTTCAGAGGCGCCATACTGCCTAATCAAAGACGACGCTGGAATGCCATTGTAGTCATAAGACTTCAGATAGAACTCTGTGATTTCAGCAAGAAGGTGCTCACTGCTCATCTACGACCTCGATCCTCAATCAGTTAACCATTAAGTGTAAAGTTTTTAATCAATGATATTAGCTATTATTAACTTAATTATTGATTTATCACCTGCATTAATACAACATGATTAAAAATGAAAAAGCAAGATTTATAACCATAAAAAAACCTCGAAAACTTCTGGATGAGATGAGACCTTTGCACAATACCCATATTGTCATTGCGAGCTTTAGCGAAGCAATCTCAAAGTACCTGCAAACAATGGGATTGCCACGTCGGCCTGCGGCCTCCTCGCAATGACAGGCAGACTCCGTCCTTGTCAATCATATCCCGGGCAGACTCCGTCCCTTGTAGGTGAAGAGAGTGTACTGCTCCTTTCCCCCTTTTTCAAAAAAACACTATACTTATAAATCTAATAGCGAGGTGAATAAAGTCAAGTGGTGTTCCATTGATTTTTCTGGACACTATCCAGATATAAAGCATCGGCCTGTTCGGGGAACAGGCCCTACATTCTTAGATTTCTCGTCGTTGCACTCCTCGAAATGACAGAAAGGGTGCTCGAAATGACAAGTTGCTAGGGCTTTTTACGGATGCGTCACCAATAAAACAAACCAGCAAAGCCCGTTGACTCATCGAAGAGTCGTTACCTCTTACTCGCTTGCCCCACCTTCACCTATCTCTTCATCGCTCAGGTAACAGGCAGGGTCTTCGCCCCATGGGTCGTCTGTCGCAGCCTCTGCCCTAGCCCTGAAGTTTCCTGCACATACATCAAGCCATCTACATCTTTGGCATCTACCCTTTACATATTCCTTCTTATTCTTTAACTTCATGAGAAAATCATTTTCAGGGTCGTCCCAGATTTTAGAAAAAGGTCTTTCAAGGATATTTCCTAAGGGGTGATTGCGCCAGAACTGGTCAGGATAGACGGTCCCATCCCAGCTTACACACCCAATACCCAGGCCAGTTGAATTTCCTTCGTTCATCTTCAACAAATTTAGGACCTCTTCTGCCCTTGAATTTTCTTCTTTTTTCATCCTCAAGTATATGTATGGGCCATCTGCATGGTTATCTACAGTGAGCACCTCTGCATTAATACCCTTTTCTATCATAGAGCTTGTCCTGTCTATTATTAAGTCTACAGTTTGCCTGGTTTCTTCATGGGAGAGGTCTTCATCGATGAGTTCTTTCGCCCTCCCTGTATATACGAGGTGGTAGAAACATGCCCTTTTTATGCCTTCCGTTGTCATAAGATCGAATATGTTTGCTATCTCCTTGTAATTTTGTTTGTTAATGGTAAACCTCAAACCCACCTTGATGTCTGCCATCATCGCATTGTAGATGCCTTCCATCGCGCCCTTGAATGCACCGGTTACACCACGGAAACTGTCATTTACTTTTTCCATACCATCCAGGCTTATGCCCACATATGATAGTCCTAAATCGCTTAGCCTCATTGCCATGTCTTTTGTGATGAGGGTGCCATTAGAAGATATTACAGCCCTTATCCCCGCCTTTACTGCGGCATCTACCAGGGTAGGGAGGTCTTCCCTTAAGGTGGGCTCGCCACCGGAGAAGAGTATTACAGGGACACCATAATCAGTTAGCTCAGTGATCAGGCCGAGGCCCTCATTGGTTGACATCTCCTTTTCGTTGGGTTTTGCAGATGCATAACAGTGGAGGCATCTAAGGTTACATTTGCTCGTTATGTTCCATACTATAACCGGTTTTTTATCCTTTGAGAATTGTAAGAGATGAGAGGGTAGTTCCTCTGATCTCCTCCCATATCTAAGGGGATCTGACGCTTCAACTGTGCCGCAGTATAATTTCGATATGCCTATCAATTTTTGTATCCTTTCAAGGAATCTACGATCCCTGAATCCGTATATGTCTTGGCCTGGATATAGGATGTAATACCAAGGTCTTCCATGCAGGCCCCTGTTACCGGGCCAATGGCCACCAGTGTCTTTTTGTCAACCAGGGTCTTTATATCATCTCCTAATATCTTAAAGGCATTTTTCACTCCGGAAGGAGAGGTGAATATTACTGTATCCACCTTTGAGAGCACATCTGCAAGCTCACCTGAGTCTGCATGAGGAGGCAAGCGGGTTTCATATACAAATAGCTCGTCTACATTTGCCCCCATTTTCTTAAGGGAATCCACAAGATATGGTCTTGCCCCTTTTGCCCTGGGTATACAGATGTCCATTTTCTCTAAATCCCTTTTCTTTAGCTGTTCCATAATGCCCTCTGCGCTGAATTCGCCAGCCATACCATCTGCAAGGAGGCCGTATCTTTTCAGGGCATCTCTTGTCTTTGGCCCGATTGCCCATAGTTCTTTGCCTGAAAATGTCCTGGCATCAATGCCACAGGAATAGATCTTTTCAAGGAATACGCGAACAGCATTCTGGGATGTGAATATAAACATGTCATACGCGCTCATATCAGGGATATCAAAGGCTATTTCTACAATATCTATCAGGGGATAGACAAAGACGTTCGCCCCTAGAGAGGAAAAGAGCCTCGAAGTCGACCAGGCAAGGGTTTGCGGCCGTGTAACAAGTATATTTCTGCCTTTTAGAGGGAGTTCTCTTTCTTTATATAAGGTCTTGCTTAAGTTGACCACCTTACCTATTATCATGACACATGGAGAGGTTATTCCATGTGTTATACCGGCTTGCCCCACGTCTTTTAATATGGATATTATATGACGCTGCCTGCCTTCTGTGGCATCTTGAACAAGGGCGCAAGGTGTTGAGGGATCCATTCCGTTTTTTATAAGGCTGTCTGCAATAGACGCTATGCGGGATGCCCCCATAAGAAAGACTAACGTGCCTTTGTCTTTTGCGAGTAGAGACCAGTCTAAAAAACTATCTGTTTTTAAAGGATCTTCATGGGCTGTGGCTATATGCAGGGATGAAGAGATTGATCGGTGAGTAGGTGGTATACCTGCATACATTGGGGCTGCTATGGCAGAGGTGATGCCCGGGATAATCTCAAAGTCTATATTGTTTTCACTTAAGAACAGGGCCTCCTCACCCCCTCTGCCAAAGATAAAAGGGTCACCGCCCTTCAGTCTGGCAATGTTATACCCTTTTCTAGCCAGGTCGACTAAGAGCATATTTATCTCATCCTGATCTTTATGGGGGGTTCCGCCGCGTTTGCCTACATAGATCCTTAAGGCATCCTCTCTCCCGAGTGCAAGGACTGCATGAGGGATAAGGTCATCATACACCAATACATCACACAACCCTATGATGCGGGCTGCCTTTAAAGTGATCAACTCAGGATCACCAGGGCCTGTGCCTATAATGTATACCTTCATCGTACTCTCTTTTAGTATAGTGAATAGTAAAAAAGATCTATTTTAGACTCCCAACTAAACCTGACGCCTTCTCCTTCTTTCATAACCACTATTCACCAAATAAACCCAAAACTCAAAACCCAAAACTCAAAACTTTAGACATAAACCTTCCAGCTATAGTTTTCAGTCTTCCTGACTGCCCCCTGCCTTATCCATTTCTTCTAAAAGCATCTCTGCCAGGAGGCTGCCTGCCGAAGCAGGATCGCCTGTGATTGTCTTTTTTACCATATAATGTTCATCTGTTCTTCCTATCATTCCCCTTATTAATATACTATTATTATCCAGTATTGCATAGGCTGCTACCGGGAAGTGGCAGTCTGCCCCCAGGGTAGATAGAAAAGCCCGTTCTGCCTGGGCACAGATCCTGGTGTGCTCATGGTCGAGTCCTTTAATGATATTCTGCACTTGCCTGTCATCTTTCCTTACTTCTACTGCAATAATACCCTGGCCGGGGGCAGGGATCATGGTATCTATATCTATAGGGATGCCGGGTGGGAGCCCAATGCGTTTGACTCCAGCGCAGGCAAGGATAACAGCATCAACATTGCTGCCCACCTTCTTTAATCTTGTAGGGATATTTCCCCGTATATCCTTAACCCTTATATCAGGCCTTATATCCTTGATCTGGCACCTTCGTCTAAGGCTTGATGTCCCTATACTTGCCCCGTCAGGTAGCGTCTCTATGGTGCATCCTGCCATAGACGAACAGGGAAACAGCATATCCCTTGGATCATCCCTTTTTAGAAATGCACCAATAATAAGGCCTTGTGGCAGGCACGCCTGCATATCCTTCAGGCTATGTACGGCTATATCGATTTCTCTTCTCAGAAGTCTTTTTTCTATATCCTTTACAAAGACCCCTTTGCCTCCGATCTTATCAAGGGGCATATCTTTAAGGAGATCTCCTGAAGTCTGTATTATATGGGTAGCTATTTTAAGATCTGGTCTTATATTCGATATACTCTTTTTTACCTTCTCTGTCTGTATCAGGGCAAGTTTGCTTCCCCTTGTGCCTATCTTGATAGTCCTCATCTAGCTGAAATATCCTCCGTGTATGTTCTATATGGGCCAACCCCGGATGTGATTTTAAGAAATCTACCGGCCTGTTTAATAATCTCTTGGCCATGGATCTAAGTGCCCTCTCTAATTTCCCTCTTTCTTCTTCACCTAAGGTAGCCCCATTTTTGAGTTCATCCAGGATATGAATCTCTACGAGAGAGTACAATTCTTTTATTGTACGGGTAGCATCCAGCGCCTTCATCCATTTTTCAAATATGGAGGTCTCATAGTCTATGATCTCCTGAGCCTTGGATATGTGCTGCATTCTACCAGTAATATTTTTATCTACCATGTTCTTCAGGGCGTCTATATCGTAGAGGTAGCAATTATATATTTTTCCTACATCCTGCTCTACATCTCTGGGAAGGGCAATGTCTATGATAAAGATGAGGTTGTGTTTTCTCTCTTTCATTAATTTATTCATCATAGTGCATGTTATGACAGGTCGGGCAGACGCGGTAGATGAGATGACAATATCGCTTTCCTTTATGGCTGTATGGAGTTCATCAAAGGGTTTTGGCTTACCGCCTAATTGTTTGGCGAGGTTGTCCGCATTTTCATATGTCCTGTTTACTATATAAAGCTCATCTACGCCCCTGTCTTTCAGGCGTCTGGCTGCGATAGTGGCCATATCACCGGCACCTATAATAAGGGCCTTCCTTTCCTGGATGTCTCCAAATATATGGCAGGCAAGCTCCACTGCCTCTGATGCGACAGACACAGGGAGTCTTCCTATAGGTGTTTCCGTCCTTATGCGTTTTGCCGCCCTGAATGCCCTGTGCAGGGCCTTGTTGAGGATGGTGGATGTAATCCCGGTCTTTAAGGCATCCCTGTATGCCTCCTTGACCTGGCCTAAGATCTGCGGCTCACCTAACACAGCAGAATCAAGGCCCGAGGCCACCATAAACAGGTGATAAATGGCCTGTTTGCCTGTGAATATCTCTGATACCTCCTCTAGTTGTGGGGGATCTATCTTTGATAAGGCTCCGATCAGTGTTAAAAGCGCCGTAGTATCTATGCCTATGTAATATACCTCTGTACGGTTACAGGTATTCAGAACATAGGCCTCGGAGTCCTTCCCTGATACAGGTGCAATATCCTTTGGAGAGATTCGTATCTGTTCTCTTATATGGGTAGGGGCGACTTTGTGGTTTATGCTCACACACTTTATACGGTTCATGGCAATAGTCCTGTGCCATGGGCACCGGGGAATAAGAATCTTATGCCTATCAAGAGGAAGACCATACAGGAAAACCCTATCAGGGTGATGATGGCAGTGCGTCTCCCTCTCCACCCGATAGCAAATCTCTGGTGGATACATATTGCAAATATTATCCAGGTAATAGCGCCTGTTATGGCCTTAGGGGCGATGTTGTACAAATCAAGCCTCAGTGTAGCAGCCCACAGCGCCCCCACAATCATGCCTATGGTAATGGCGATAAATCCCAGGGTGAGTGCGCTGTAAAGCAGTGTATCTAAAATACTGAGCGCCGGCAGGTTTGAGCCACGAGAGTGTATATCTCCGTTTTTTATGATTCTTTCGTGTATTAGATAGGCTATGGATGTAACGGCAGCTACCCCGAATAAGGCCTCTCCTATAACTACGCTTAATGTATGGAGAGGATACCAGGGTTGGTATGGATTGAAGATGGGCCCGGGACTGAATCCTGTAAAAGGTAATACTAAAGCAAGGGCAAAGGCCGCCGCAGGTATAAAAAAGACACCCAGCACAAAGGTAGAGCCCCTGAATACAATGGGGATAAAGATTACAGATGCAAAGAATATCATCATATTTATAGCCTGAGGGATAGAGGCTAGTGGTAACTGATGTATGTGTTTACCAAGCAGAATAATAGATATAAGGTGCAAGCTAACGCAGGCCGGAAATAATGCCCTTGAGATATGGATAACAATAGAATTTCTTATAAACAGGTATAAGATAAATGCTCCGGAGGTTATGATATATATTATCAAGGTAAGAGAAGGGATGGTCATAAGATATCCTCTAAGGTAATATGCACGCCCAGTGCCTGAAAAAGTATGTCTTCTGCTAAAGATCTATCATTATCCTTAATCGCATCCGTTAATTGGGAATCTATTAACACGTCAAATATCCTTTTATGCTCAGATGCCCCTCCCTCCTGGGATAGGACTAAAGGCCGTATCTTATCAAGGATTCTAGCGAGTGTCTCATATTCTTTGCCTATGTGCTTGTCAATCCTTTTACGTAGTTTGCCGGCCAGAGAAGGGGAGGCCCCGCCGGTAGAGATGGCTATTTTTATAAGCCCTTTTTCTACCACGGAAGGCACGATAAAACTGCAGAGATCTGTTTGATCTACTACATTACAAAAGATATGCCGTGAGAGGGCTTCTTTGCTTACTGCCTTATTCTCCTTCTCGTTATTTGTTGCTGCAATCACCAGGAAGGCATCCTTTAAATCCCTGGGTTTATATTGTCTATGCCTTATTTTTATCCCCGGCATTGCTGAAACATCCGGGATTATATCGGGGGAGATCACTGTGACCTTTGCCCCTGCATCGAGAAGGGACTCTATCTTTCTATAAGCTACCATTCCGCCCCCCACTACAACGCACTCCTTATCTTTAATGTCCAAAAATATTGGATAGTATCTATTTTCCTTGTTGTCCATAAAGGCAACCCTTATATATCGATCATGCAACCTTGTTTAACCAGTCTGTTATTATCTTAGGGATCCTTGTGTCCTTTCTAAGCTGATGAGGAGCTCCTTCAACAAGGATTATCTCCTTTGGATCAAGTGCAGCATCGTAGAGGCGTTTTGCATGCCGCTTAGGCACAAGGGTATCATGGGTTCCATGCACTATAGCAACAGGCCTTGGGCTTATAAAGGGAACACACCTTACAGGCATGAGCTGCACAAAATTATTATACCAGAGATCTATATCTTCAGGAAAGCCTTTGTCTCTTATAATCCCTATATCGAGAAAGTGGTTTTTAAGTAAATAAGGATCTTTTGGAAGTATATCAGAGAGGTCAGCAGGGGTTGCCATTAACATAAGACTTTTTATGTGCTTATTGTATGAGGCAACCTTGGATGCTATAGCACCACCAGCACTGGATCCTATACAGTGGATGGAAGACGGGTCAATACCTGGTGTATTATAAACCTTATCCAATACTGCCTCAAGATCGCTATCCCACCCCATCATATCGATGTTTCCTCCTGACAGGCCACATCCCCTGAAATTGAATAGCACAGCACAAAAGCCGCAAGATGTCATCTCTTCTATCAGAGGGAGATATCCTTTATCATTCGGGTCAGGTATGCCACCTGGTATTCCATGGCAGAATATTACAGCCGGCACCAATCCCCTTGGTTTTGGTTCAGGAAAGTAAAGCCCGCCCCTGATCTGAATCTTCCCCTGAGGCAGATTTAATTCGATCAACTTCATCTTCAAATAATTTGTATCTCCTGTACACAAAGGCCCAGGCCTTTAATTCATTCTCATCAAAGATAAGGGTTTGTTTATCCGCCCCAGGTGGATCTAGTCTTACAGGTATTCTTTGTCTCATGGCAAGAGCTCTGATAGTCTTTACTGGTAACTTCAACATTGCAGAAGCCCCTTTGATGGAGATCCAGTCGGGGGGCTTATTGTGTGCCCGTTTAAAGACAAAGGTCTGGAGGATAGTCTTCTGAGTAGTATCTTTATCGAGGGAGTATGCCTCATCAATGATATCCAAATATTTTTTGCCCAACTGGTATCTAACATTGGCCAGTTCTATCATACTCCTTATATCTCCGGGATATTGGAGGATCATCCTTTCAAGCACGGCTTCCGCATATTCCATATCATTTGAAAAAAAGCTGGTTTCTGCCAGGTACAGGAATGTATCTTTATCCACATCCCCTAGTTCCAGTGCAGTAGAAAACATCTCTTTAGCCAGATCCAGATGCCCTAGTTCCCTGTGACAGATCCCGATCAGCTTGTATATCAATGGACTCGTAGAACACAGAAACTTTGCCTTCTCCAAGTCATCTGCCGCTATGGTATAATAACCCTGGGTCATCTTATCCCTGGCCCTGGACATAAACAATTTGAGTCTTTCGTCAAAATCTCTGGTGCTGAGGCTCTTTAATGGCTCTTTGAAATGAATTCCTGTTGTACACAGGTCTATATATTCCCTGTTTTCTTCCAGAGGCACATCTATACCCGTAATATCCACTACCCTCTGGCACAGGTTCTTAACAGGCAGAACACTCTCGTTCTTATTGGATATATATAGCCCGGTCTTATCAGGTTCGTTTACGTCCATGTCGGAGAGGCGTTCGGCTTCATCTATAAGTTCTTTAAAGAAACATTCTGTCATCTCTTTAGAAGTGGTAATAGGTATAGGCATAGCAGATTTATATTCACCACCGGGGCACTTGAATTCATAGCCGAGCCACAATTCCATATACTCTGTATCTATTCGCTCCACCTCTATTGACAGGAGTTCTATAAGGCCTTTTGGTTGTTCAAGCTTTCCCCTCATAGAAAATCAATCTATTCTCTGAGGATCGAAAAGTCAACAACATCGAATATCAGGGCTTAGCATTCTTTATTTTGCGGGGATTAAGGAAAGGTCAAGGGCCCACCCTTAATTCCCCCTTTGAAGGGTTAGCTCCCGTAATTCCCCCTTAATGGGAAACACCCCCCAACCCCACTCAAGGGACTTTTTTTGTCATCCCCCGCAAGGGATAATTCCCCCTTTGAAGGGGGTAGCCCCATGATTCCCCCTTTGAAGGGGGGCAGGGGGATGTTATTGTAGGGCATATTCCCCTTAAGCGGGCCGATTAAGGCAAAAGGACCTTACAAAGTTTGTCAGTAGTTCGTTGTCTGTTGCAAAACCTTCAGATAGGATGGGACCATTGAGTAATATCCGATTTGTCATTGCGAGCGAAGCGAAGCAATCTCGTGGAGTATAACTATATGATATTATTAGATTGCTTCGTCGCTTAAACTCCTCGCAATGAATATACAAACAATTATGCAAAGGTTTCATCTCATCTTCTTCTTTAAGCTGAATGCTGGTCCCTGATACCTGACCTCTGTTTTCATATAAATGTCCAGGATCATTATAGCCAAGAGAAATTTTGTGTTGACATCTAGGTATAAATAAGTATAGAAGTACCTAAATGTTTAATTAGGAGGAATAGTGAGGCGTTCTAGCATACTTAAGATATCAGAGGCTACATCACTGGCCATACACGCAATGGCTATACTGTCTTCTGACCCAAAGAGATCGTTTTGTGTAAAAGAGATTGCCACTGAGCTGGATATTTCGGAGGCTCATCTGTCCAAGGTCCTACAGAGGCTTTCTAAGGCTGGATATGTAAGCTCTGCAAGGGGGCCAAGGGGCGGATTTGCCGTGTGCAAAAGGGCTGACAAGACAACCCTCCTCGATTTGTATGAGCTGATAGAGGGGCCCCTTGAGCTAGGGGGATGTCTGTTTGATATTCCAAGATGCTCAGAGGGCAAATGTGTGGTGAGTGAGTTTTTTGAGGACATAAATAGGCATATCAGGGATTTTCTTACCAGGGCAAGGCTCTCTGATTTGGGTGTTTACAGGGATGGCCTTAAAGTTGAGAAAGGTTAAATAATGCATCAAGTGATGTGGGAAAAAGATGCAGAAAAGGCTCTTTCAAAAGTACCATTTTTTGTTCGGAGCATGGTTTGGAAAAAGGTGGAGCAGGGGGTTGGGAATACAGGTGGAAGGCGTGTGCCCTTGGCTGATTTTTGGGCGCGTACAAAAGATGAAGAGATATATAGCGAGCTTTTTAGGGCATCTAAGAATATAAAATTAAAAGATGAAAGGGGGTGTTAGAATGGAGAAAGAATGGAGAGACAAAAAAGAAACCTTTGAGGTTATTGATGTAAGAAGGATTACAGACAACTTTTTGCCAATGCTTCTGAATAAAGCCAGGGAGATGTCTGTTGGCAAGGGGATATGTGTAATCCAGAGCTTTGAGCCCATTCCACTGTATTCCGCCCTGGCTGATCTGGGTTTTGAATACCTGACTGAAAAGGTCTTAGATGGTGAATATCGGGTATATTTTTATCGGGCTGAGAAGAAAGAAGCAGCCACTCCTGCGGGTATGGATGTACCTTTAAAGCCAACAGCAATGCTCAATTTTAAGATGATCGACAATGCCCTTGCAGATATAGTGGTGAAATTCTGGAGCTTGATATGGGAGCATGAAAACCCCGCAATAGATCAGAAGACCAGATATTTACTTTCTCTTGCAAACGGAGTTGGCGCTGGCCGCTTTCGTCAGGCTACCCGTGAACTAATAAAGGGATATGCTGCAGGGGTTAGCGTTGCTGAGCTGGATGAACTCTTTTCCATGTTTGTCTGGAATCAAGGGATAGGTACATTTGCATCCGAGATCGGCCCTTCACCACTGTTTGCTGCCTATCAGCTGATTAAAAAATTGGAAGGGAAAGGCATGTCAAGGGAAGATGTGATTAGCAAATTGCTTGAAAAATTCGGAGAGAAAAACCCCAATGTGGGTACATTTTATAGAAAGGAGGAGTAAAATGGCTGAAAAAGAAAGGTTGGATATGTTTTGTTACCAGTGTTCCCAGACTGCAAGGGGGACAGGCTGTACGGTAAAAGGTGTCTGCGGAAAGGAGGCTACGGTTGCTAGGCTGCAGGACAATCTGATGCTTGCTACAAAGGGCATGTCGGCTTACCTTTATCATGCCCGCGAGCTTGGATATACTGATACAGAGATTGATGCGTTTTTGGAGAGGGTATTTTATTCCACGTTTACCAATGTCAATTTTGATCCGGAAGACTTTGTTCGTCTTGCCGTTGAGGCAGGGGAGATGAATGTAAGGACGATGCGGCTTCTCAAGAAGGCCCATATCGAGGCATATGGAGAACCCGAGCCTACAAATGTCCAAACAGGCACTATCAAAGGACGCGGGATAATCGCCACAGGACATGGCCTAAAGGCGCTTATGGCCCTGCTCGAACAGACTGAAGGCACTGAGATAAATGTCTATACACACTCGGAACTTTTACCCGCACACGGCTACCCGGGATTGAAGGTTCATAAACATCTGGTCGGCAACCTGGGTAAGGCATGGTTTGATCAAAGACAATTGTTTTCAAAATACCCTGTAGCTATCCTTGGCACATCAAATTGTGTCCTGATACCACGGGAGGAGTATAAGGACAGGATGTTTACCACAGGGCCTGCCAGGCTGCCAGGTGTGCAACACTGTGCCGGATATGACTATACCCCTGTGATGGAAAAGGCAAAGACATTGCCTGAACTTGAGGACGAGCCAGGAGACGTTATATTAACTACAGGTTTTTCCAAGTCCGTAGTCCTGTCTTTAAAGGATAAGATAAAGCAACTGGTTGAAGCAGGAAAGATTCGCCATTTCTTCCTGGTTGGGGGCTGCGATTCTCCGCTCAAAAAGGCGGCATACTTCAGGGAGTTTGTCCAAAATCTGCCGCAAGATACAGTTGTTTTAACCCTTGCTTGTGGTAAATTCAGGATCAATGATCTGGATCTTGGTGACATAGAAGGTGTGCCCAGGCTGATTGATCTGGGACAGTGTAATGACTCGATTGTTGCAATAGAGATTGCCGAGGCGCTTGCCGGACTATTTGGTGTAGGCATAAATGAACTGCCACTTACTTTAGTTCTTAGCTGGATGGAGCAAAAGGCGGTTGCTGTTCTTTGGAGTCTCTTATCACTTGGTGTAAAGGGGATTTATATAGGGCCTATCCTACCTGCCTGGGTGAATGATGATATCTTGAAGGTGCTCCGGGATGAATATGATTTGCGTCTCATAGGTGATCCGGAAGAAGATATTAAGCAGATATTGAATATGTAGTCATAATATT
>JAYEFR010000085.1:0-18091 GCA_034716155.1 Thermodesulfobacteriota bacterium | reverse complement strand
CAGGACCTTATTTTATATATTGATTGTGGGTTCAATCTTTGCAGCATTTTTTATGTTTTACAGAGGCTATGAATCCTATAATGTAAAATGGTCCACTATAGAGTGGACTAACACAAAGAGTTTACCTGATGATATTGTAGATATAAAAGATATAGAAGAAAGGAAGGCTCTTTTTATAAGGGTGATGCTTCCTCTTATATTGAAGGCAAATAAAGATATAGAGAAGGACAGGGATCGTATAGAGCGAATGATGAGAAAGAAAAGCAGATTATCCAGGAGAGATAGGATGGCATTAGAGGGCTTGGCTGCTCAGTATCTCATAGACAATATAACAGCTAAAGATGATATAGAACTTATACATGAGTTATTATTAAGGGTTGATATCTTGCCTGCCTCTCTTGTCCTTGCCCAGGCTGCAAAGGAATCAGGGTGGGGGACGTCGAGGTTTGCCAGACAAGCAAATAATGTCTTCGGGTTGCGTACATTGTCAGGCGATGGTATAGTCCCATTTTACAGGGACGGGGATGATGTATTTAGGGTGTCTGTCTTCAGGGATCTTCAGTCATGCGTAAGGTTTTACATGCGGACTATAAATACCCACCTTGCATATGAAGAGCTTAGGTATATAAGAGATGTTATGGCAACGCCTTATGATTCTATTGTGTTAGCGAAAGGACTTAGTAAATATTCTGAAAGAGGGGAGGTTTATGTGAAGGAGATTCAAGATTTGATTACACATAACAAATTAGAAAGATATGACAGATACAGGCTTGAAGATAGTATGGGCACATGGATGTTTAAGTATGTGCCGAAACGGTTAAAGAAATGTGTTGAGGGGATGGGATGAGTAAAAAGATTATATTATGGTTTTTTATTATAATCTTCTTTATGCCCCTCACCGGCTATTCCTATATAACAGTGCTATTATACCACAAGTTTGACGAGGCGGATTCTCCTTCTACATCTATTTCATCTCTCATGTTCATGGAGCAGATGGAATATCTTAAGGCCAATAATTACCAGGTTCTCTCTATGAGAGAATTGGCGAAGTGTATCGAAGGTGAAGTGCCAATTCCTGAAAAGGGAGTAGTAATAACCATAGATGACGGTTATATATCTGTATATAACAAGGCCATACCTATCCTTAGAAAATTTAACTATCCCTTTACTGTCTTTATTGCTTCTGGTGCAGTCGGATCTCGAAGGTGTATGGATTGGGAGCAGCTAAAGAAACTCATGATGTGGGGTGGAGATGTAGGATGTCATAGCCTGACACATCCTCACATGGTAGACATATCTAAAAAAGAGATAGAAAAGGAAATCGTATTATCAAAAAAGATAATGCAAGATGGTCTTGGATGCAAAATAGAGTGGTTTGCCTATCCTTTTGGTGAATATGATGAATATATGAGGAGTGTAGGCATTCAGGCAGGATATACGCTCCTTATGTCATCAGATCCGGGGAGTGTAGGTAAAGAGACCCTGCCGGATGTTGTACCCAGGCAGGCCATTGTTGGTAAAAATATGGATATGAAGCGATTTAAAGAAAAGCTTAGTCGCCCACCTCTGATGGTCTCGACCAGGGTGCCACCTCCTGGAAGGTTGGAGAGTAATATCATAAGGGGCATAAGGATAACTATAAAAGATCCCCGCCAATATCAGCCCGGACAGGTTCAGATGTTCCTTTCTGAAAAGGGTAGGCTCTCTACTGTATTTGACCCTGTAAGTGGCATGGTTTCATGCAGAGATGTCCTTGTTTTGAGTAGGAAAGTGAACAGGATTATAACAACTGCTAGGAGAAGACAAGATAATCACTACGCAATGCATTCGTATATGATAGTATTACCTGAAGATAAAAAATAGGGGTAGAGGTATATTATTGTAGGATTTTTCAAATGGAAGAATGGATAGACACGTTAACAGATAAGATATTAGACTGGACTATGAAGAAAAGGCTTGGGAATATAAAGCGGATAGTCAGTGATGTTAAAGATAGCTATCCGGATAGGACCAATGAGGAATATGTTAAGATTCTAGAGTCAAGATGGGCCAAATTTGCCGGGATATGGGGTGGCGTGGCACAAATCCCCTCTATAATACCCGGGATAGGTATGTTAACAGGTATTGGCTCTGCTTCGGTGGAGATTTTAGGTTCTGTGCTATATCAAACCCAGCTGATATTGGCTATCTTATATGTCTATGGTATTAATATTACGCCTGATTCAAAACCAGCAATAAAACAGATTTTAATGGATGCCTTCGGTGGAGCGGATCATGTGTCAAAGTTGGGTGCCAGTATCACTACATCCTCCACTAAAAAGGTGTTTAAAAGGACTGTAAAGAGGTCTATAAACAGGCTTATTGGTCGGGGTGTGGGCAGATATATAACACGCGCCATACCTGGAGGCCTGTCTGTGATTATAGGGTACAGTGCATCTCACAGGTTTGCAAGACGTGTAGAGCAGACCACCCTCGCTTATATAAGGGATATGAAATTATTAGAGGATAAAAAACAATTATTATTGGAAGGTAAAAAGGGTTTAGTTCCTGATAATCCTAATAATTCAGACAAATAAGCACTGCAATAGTAGTTATTTCTTCAGACTTTTGATAGCAGTCTTTTCTGTGATTATGCCTTGATAATTACTATCTGTGAGATCAAGATTATCAGCATTTAGCAAGGTAAAGTCTGCCCCGATCAATATGGATTTGGTTGCCTTTACGTTGTGTAAGTGAGATGCTATGAAAGAGGAATTTGACAGGTCAGCATTGTTAAAGGAACTCTCTTTTATCCTTGACAGTCCGAAATCTGTTTCTTTAATATTTGCCTTATCAAACCTACAGCTATCTATAAGGCAAAATAGTATCTTCATATTATGAAGGTCCGATCCGGAAAGATCAATGTCCTTTAGTGTTGAATAGACAAATGTAGACCCGGAAAGGGTTATTTCTTTAAGGTCTTGGCTTGATAGTACCACCCTTATGAGGGTAGCATTTAAGGCAGTAATCCCGGAGAGCTTACAACTACTCAGGTCGATATCCTTAAATGTAATCTCTGATATATTTGCCCCTGTTAGATCCGTATCTCTGAATATGGCCCCATCAAGCGTTACCCTCTCCAGATGCGCCTCTTGCAATATAGTCTCCGTGAGATTTGCATTTCTTAGATCAGACCCCCTTAAGTTTGCTGTACCGAGGTCGAAGCCGGACAGATCGAGCCCACTCAGGTCTTGGCCTTCTACAGGCTGACCAGCAGATACCGCATCCAGTACCATTTGTGCGTCAAATCTTGGCATATTAATCAGTCCCCTCTATTTTTTCAGTCTCCTCGGTTTCTTCAGTCTCCAATAAGGCCTTCACATCCGGGTGTAGCGAAAATTCGTCTTCTATAATCTCTTCCTTGGATAAAGAAAACTGGATATTCTGTCTTGGGCGGAAGATCTCTTTTGTGTTAGTGGCAATCTTTATTGTAGTTCCCTCATAGGCCGTACCTTCTATAAATACATGCCCTGTCAGGGTTTGTCTGGCCATGTTTATAATCTTGTTGGCTGACGAGTCTATTTCTGTTATCTCTAAACGGATAGCCTCTATAGCAGAAGGGATCTTTGTATATAATTTTTCTTGCTGGAGATTCAACTCATTTCTTGCTTTAATGGTTCGTAATTTTATTAAAGAAGCCTTTAACTTGAGGAAGTCTTTTATCTTAGTTTCAATGGTTTCATAAAGTCTTACAAGCTCCATTAGGGCATTTGGGTCATGGCCTATGATAAGATTTGTATCTGCCAGGCTATTATGTGTACCCGCAGTATTGGTGTATATCAATGTTTCAGATGCAACGGTGCTCCCGGATATCCATCCGGATGGATTTTTTACAACAACTGGTCCGGATGCTATTACCTCACTATTTAATATATAATCCTCCACAATGATATGTCCTTTTGCCTGGACTTTGGCATCCTGGATAAATTTTATCTTTACGTTATTGTCAGCAGTAATTTTTCCTCTATTATGGCCGAAGATCCCGCCTGCTATATTTATATCGCCACCTGCCTCAATTGTTACCATACCTAGGGTCACGGCAATGTTCACGTCCTCACCTGCATGTATCTCAAAACCATCTCCAACCTCGCTGTTTACTATTACTGAGCCGTTAAAGCGGATATTGCCTACACTTGCATCAACCTTATCTGTTACAAATATAGGTTCTACTGCAACATTTGACCCATCCCACACCACCATGCCATCTGTATCTGCGAGGAGCTTTGTGCCATCTTCAGAGGGTGTTGCATTTTTCCCCGGGGGGAGCTTTGCCTTCTCGCCTTCCTTAGAAGGGATGACCTTTTCTTGTACTGTCATTCCACTCTTCCCTGGCTTGGGCGGGATGAGCTCACACAGTATATCTCCTGACTTTACATTTTCTATCAGATTCAGGTCACGTATATTTATCTTGCCCGATGAGTCTTCTTTTATTTTTGCCTTTGGGCCCTCTGTACTGAAGTGAAACTTGATGGATCCATCTTTGCCTTCTGTAGATTTATCTCCGGTAGCTACTTCTACCCATTTATTAAAGATTTCTCCCGTTATGATCCTTTCGAGTATATCTTCGTTGATTCCATAGATAACACCTTTGTTTCTAAGGGCCTCTTTAAGATCATCTATGCTTACTGCCGGCGCGTCTTCTTCAGAGGGCGCAACCACCTTGAGCTTGGCAAGAAGCTCATCCGCGGATATATCAATCTCTATGGTATAATCTTCAGCCATGGATTATAAATCGGTTAGCTTGCCGACGATCTTTAATCGTAATTACTCAGGTGGATAGACTGAAGGTTGATGGCTTCGTAAAAAGTCCAACTTCTGCGCCATCCTGCGTCTTTCGTCATTGCGGCGTACGATAAGTACGCCTCATTCCTCAAGATTTGCGTGCCTTGAATTTGAAGTTTTTTACTTTGCCATCTAATTTTGACTTCCAAGTAACTTAAATCTGTAAATGCGCTATAAGTTGTTAATATTTTTTAATATTTGCCAGAAATAACGAATTTGTTAAAAACATAAGTTACTTTCCATTATAATGCCGACGTGTCGGCATAGCGGAGCTTTTTACGAATGCATCAAGGTTGAAGGTTTTTAAGGGAAAGATTTACAAAACTCAATAATGACGGTTTCGCAAAAAGTCCTTATACCCCTTAACCGTCATTCCGTACCGGGGTGGAGTCCGGGATGACGGCCAAGCCGGAATCCAGTCTTTTTACTATACAGGGGAACGTTTCTACCCCACATGCACTATAAAACCGTGCATGTGTTTACCCTCCGGGTGAGAAGCAAGGTATGGATGATCTGGTGCCTGATAAAGCGGGGATATGATCCTTGTCGGCCTTGATAAGGTAACAGATGCCCTGGATATTGCCCTGAGGAGATCTCCACATGAAAATTGAGGACAGTAGGATATAGCGACAAACAGGGTTCCTTCTCTTCGTATCCTTGCCATAGCCAATGTAAGTATTTCCGTGTAGAGGGCATGTTCCTTAGAAAATGGTGGGAAGTCGCATATTACCAGATCATACATGTTTTTATCTTCTTTGAGAAAAGCAAAGGCATCTTTTCTTATACACTCCCACACAAAAGGCTTTACGTGATTGAGGGCCATATTCCTTTTAAAGAGATCGAGGGTAGGGGCCGAGGTGTCAACCGAGACTACGGATTTTGCCTCTCCGGCAAGGGCAGCAACAGAAAATCCCCCTGTATAGCAAAACAGATCCAGCACGTCTAAATCTTTGGATATGACCTTTAGCCTTTGGCGATTTGTCTTGTGGTCCAGATAAAAACCTGTCCTGTCCCCGGTCTTTACATCTACCAGAAAATGCAGGCCCATTTCTATAACCTCAATATCTCCTTTGGGAAGGGTTCCATATACAGGCCCGCTGTTTGGCCTGAGTCCTTCCGCCTTTCTTGATTTTGTGTCAGATCTTTCATGGATGATAAAATCCGGATAGATATCTCTCAAGATGTCTACGATAATCTGTTTAAAACCCTCCATTCCGGGACAGAGAAACTGTATAACAATCACGTCACCATAAATGTCCGCGATAAGGCAGGGGAGGCAGTCTCCTTCTGCGTTTATTAGCCTGTAACAGGTGGTATCATTCGGGATGATAAGTTTACGAAAATCTATTGCGTTTTTTATCCGTGAAACAAAAAAATCCTTATTAATGGGCTCATTTTTTAGAGTAAGTATGCGCACGGCAATCTGCGAATCGGGGTTATACATACCCTGGCAGACAAAATGTCCTTTGGAATCCAGAACCCTGCATATAAAGTGCTCGTCAGTCTTGTCTTTCACATCTGCTATAGAGCCTGAAAATATCCACGGGTGACCCTTTAGTATGGGGCCACCCTTTTTTTCTTTTAACCTTATTATCAACATAGCAAGATGCAATTAGCATATTTATCAAAGAGATACCACATGGGTTTGTATGAAAGCAGGGGTCAGGGATCAGGGGTCGGGTTTCAACTTTATATGAAAATAGTGAATAGAGACCTTTGCATAATCCCCATATTGTCATTGCGAGCTTTAGCGAAGACAAAATATGGGACCCACACGAAGTGTGGGGGCTTAAGCGAAGTGAAGAATTTCAAAGTGCCTGCAACCAATGGGATTGCCACGTCGGCCTAAAAACCTCCTCGCAATGAATATAAAAACCATTGTGCAAAGGTCTCAGAGACAGAAAGCTTTGTAGGGGCCTTTTGCCCTCATCGGCCCGCCTAAGGGAAATATGCCCTACAACGTATTGGTAAGGCTAATCGGGTTGGTGGGAGTAGGAATGTTGGTAAAAATATAGTCGGGAGATCAGCTTTTATAATCCTTGATCACACTTGAAGGGTCGGTCCTGACCCTGTCTAGTTTTGCCTTGAAATCATCTGTAGGCTCTATGCCGGCTTTTTCTAACATCCTTTCCGCATGCAGACCGATATTTCTTGTGTCTTTATAAAAGCTATCAGGCTTGTTGGTATGTTCATCAAATGATCCGAGGCGTTCTCTATGCGATGAGAGAGAATTAACCGTGGATATAATACGTTTAAGATCTTTGAACCCACAGTGGGTACATTCAAGATCATCCGGATCCTTAAATCCCTTTACCAGTAGAGTGGTTATCTTCCCGCACTTGTTACATTTATATTCATAGATTGGCATGAAGTGCTTTATATATAAAGCATGATAGGTTTTTCAAGTCTAAAAAATGGTGCTGATGTAATCCACAGATGGTTTATTGGTCACAAGATAGATTGATTATTTTTAAATTATTAAGTAAAATATAGAATATTTTGCAAATTACAGAGATAGAGGAGAATTTTCTTTGAGTAATGATCAGGATGAATCGTCCTTTTTTAAAAGGATAAAGACGCTATTTAGAAGATCAGCAAAGGATTCAAAACAGGAGATCTATGAGATTCTTGATGAGGTAGAGGAAAAGGGTTTCATTGATGAAGATCAGGGAGACATGATCCATAATATCATTGTGCTTAAAGATACTGCTGTGCATGAAATAATGGTGCCCAAGGTGAATATGGAAGTCTTGAGCAGCTCAGCTACTGCAGATGATTTAGTGGATGTCATAATAAAAGGTGGCCACTCAAGAATCCCGGTATATGAGAACTCAGCTGATAATATAATAGGTGTGGCACATGCAAAAGATCTTTTAAAATACTGGGGGAGATCGTCGGATAAGATAGATATTAAGGATTTTATACGCCCTCCCTATTTTGTACCGGAAGGCAAAAAGATAAAAGAGCTTCTAAATGAATTCAAACAAAAGAGGTCGAATATAGCTATTGTGATAGATGAATATGGGAATGTAGATGGCCTTCTTACAATAGCAGATATTATTGAGGAGATCATAGGGGATCTTCCCAATGAGGATGATACTGAACAAAGGCCTATTATTGATCAGGGGGGTGGTGTCTTTCTGGTGGATCCCAAGCTTACTATAGACGAATTTTGCGAGGCTTTTTCTGTAGATATCCCAAAGGGTAATTATGATACCATAGGCGGATTTGTTACATATAAACTAGAGAGAATACCCAGATTTGGAGAGGCATTGGAGTATCAGGGATTATTTATCAGGGTCGCCAATGCTGATAAAAAGAGGATATTAAGACTCATTGTTAAGAGGGCTCAGAGGCAGGCAGATTGAGGAAGACCTGCCTTGTTATCTTAACCGGCCTGCTCTATACTCTGGCATTCCCGAGCTATAATCTATGGCCTCTTATATGGATATTTGCTGTCCCGCTTTTTTTTGTTGTAGAAGATTTATCCTCGGCCCGTGCCTTTGTTTTCGGGATCATGGCAGGTATTGTGGCATGGTCGGGTAACATATACTGGATAGCGTATACAGTCCATGAATTTGGTGGGCTGAATCTTTTTTTGGCTTCCTTTATCCTCTTTATCTTTGTTATCTACCTGTCCCTGTATTTTGGAGTGTTCTTTTCCATTGCAAGTGCGAATATTAGGGCCAAACATGCTATAATATCTCTGCCTGGGATATGGATTATCCTGGAGTTGGTGAGGACGTATGCCTTATCCGGTTTTCCATGGACACTGGCCGGGCATTCTCAGTTGCCCTTGAAGGGCCTTGTTCAGGGTGCGGAATTTGGTGGTGTCTATCTGATCAGCGGCATCGTCATGATGGCAAATATAGCTATCTATAAGGCTATAAAAAGGGAATTTAAGCCGGCTATCCTTGTTATATTTATATTGGTCGCATCCTTTGTATGGGGAAGCTGGCGTATAGAAAATCTCGATATTACAGGTGAGACGTTAAAGGCAGGCATTGTGCAGGCCAATATTTCTCAGGAGGAGAAATGGCTGCCTGAGATGATTACCCCTACCATAGACATATATTCAAGACTCACAAAATCTGCTGCAGAAGAAGGTGTGGATCTTATTGTGTGGCCGGAGACAGCTTGCAATTTTTATCTGTTCAGGATGTGGCGGCCCACCTCCAGGATTATAAAATTGAGCAGGCAATGTAATGCCCACTTATTGATGGGTAGCCCTGCTAATGAAGACGGTAAATATTTTAACAGGGTATGGTTTATCCATTCTGGTAGAATCTGCGGTTACTATGACAAGGTGCATCTTGTCCCATTTGGAGAGTATGTCCCCCTTCCGTGCATCTTAGAGCCCATCTTTGGAAAGATTATGCAGGGTGTAAGCGATTTTTCCAAGGCCAAGGAGTTTAAACCCGTTGATGACATAGGTGTATTGGTCTGCTTTGAGAGTATATTTCCTGACATGTCACGGGAGCTGTGCAGGAAGAAGGCGGCCTACCTTGCAAACGTATCTAATGACGCCTGGTTTAAGACATGGTCAGCCCCGGAGCAACTCATTCAGATAACCGCCTTTAGGGCTATAGAAAATAGACGCTGGCTTATAAGGTCTGTGAACCATGGGATATCTGCTTTTGTTGATCCATTTGGAAGGATTACAAAAAGCATTGGTCTTCTTAAGGAAGGCGTGATCGTAGAGAAAATCACGAAGAATTCATATATGACGTTTTATACAAAATATGGCGCTGTCCTTGACTGGATCTGGGGGATGATAGGCATTATTCTAGTTTTTCTTGGGTTTTGTTCCTCAATCCAACAAAGGCTGTCATTGCGAGGAAATTTAGTGACGAAGCAATCCCGTGGCGGATAATATGGTTGAGATTGCTTCGCTAAAGCTCGCAATGACGGAAAAGCAATTGTGCAACGGTCTCTTAGATACAAAGCTTTGTAGGGGCCTTTTGCTCTCATCGGCCCGCTTAAGGGAAATATGCCCTACATCAACATCCCCCTGGCCCCCTTCAAAGGGGGAATTAGAGGGAGCGCCCGTAAGCAAGCCAAAAGGATGTATCAAAGAGCGATACATGCAAGCGAGAGAACCCTCATCCCGAAAATATTTTCATACTTCGTTGTGAGCGTGGATCGCTCATGGCGGTTTAGATGAAAATAGCTACTATAATTATTGTGGCATTGACAAGAACTACTCGCAATGTTAAGGCCGTCTACCA
Source organism: Thermodesulfobacteriota bacterium (assembly GCA_034716155.1). Classification (GTDB taxonomy): domain Bacteria; phylum Desulfobacterota; class Desulfomonilia; order UBA1062; family UBA1062; genus JAGGYK01. The sequence goes on along the minus strand of JAYEFR010000085.1, from coordinate 8,042 downwards.
TGATAACAGATTACCAGCAGCGGATAGACGCGATAGAAGAGAAGATTGATAGTATCAGGGGTTATCTTTGAAATCCCTGAGAAATTGGAAAGACTGAAAGGTCTGGATAAAAGGCTTGAAGACTCTGCCATCTGGAATGATCATAATAAGGTAAAAGACATCCATTCTGAGAGGGCAAGGATCAGTGAGATAGTAACAAACTGGGAAGAAATCTGCACCCTTTCGGAGGATCTTCATGTATTGCTGGATCTGGCTCAGGAAGATGAATCCTCGGTTATCCCGGATGTAGAAGACACCCTAAAGAGACTTGAGGATAATATAGATTCCATAGAACGGACACATGTCCTGTCCGGGACTGATGACAAAAAATCCGCATTTTTAGAAATACATGCAGGGGCAGGGGGGTTGGAAGCCCAGGACTGGGCAGAGATGCTACTTCGGATGTATCTGAGATGGGCAGAGAAAGGCGGGTTTAAATCTAAGATCATTGATATACTCTCTGATGAGGAAGCAGGTATAAAAAGCGCTACCATAGAGGTAGCAGGCCGGTGGGTGTTTGGTCATCTTAAAGGAGAGACAGGGGTCCACAGGTTGGTAAGGATCTCTCCTTTTGATGCAAATAATCGCAGGCACACATCATTTGCATCGGTCATGGTTACACCAGAGGTAGATCAGGACATAGATATAAAGATTGATGAAAAGGATTTAAGGATTGATACCTATAGGTCAAGCGGGCATGGAGGGCAGCATGTTAATAAGACCGATTCGGCTGTACGTATCACTCATATACCCACCGGCACGGTGGTTCAGTGTCAGAACGAACGATCTCAACACAAAAACAAGGCATTTGCCATGACGATTCTCTTATCAAAACTTTATAAATTAGAAGAGCAAAAACAAAAAGAACAGATGGATGAATTCTATAAGTCAAAGAAAGATATTGCCTGGGGCAGCCAGATCCGATCCTATATTCTTCAACCATATCAGATGGCCAAGGATCACAGGACCAATTTGGAAGTGGGTAATGTAGATGCTGTCTTGGATGGTGATATAACTCCATTTATCAATGCATATCTCTTGATGCAAAAATCATAGGCTTGCATAATACGTGTATTGTCATTGCGAGGAGTGTAGCGACGAAGCAATCTAATAATATCATATAGTTATACTCCACGAGATTGCTTCGCTAAAGCTCCTCGCAATGATGGAGAAGATAATTATGCAAAGGTCTCGATTTATGTTTTAAACGAGAAGCAGGTCGAGATTAAATATTGCAGTGTTCAGGAGTCAATCTATTTCTTTAAAAGCTCTTTGTCCATATACCGGCAAATGAAACGCATGATAAGATGATACAAAGGAAACACGTGCCGTTTTAAGAAAAAGAGGATCTTAATATCAGGGGAGGTGATAACCAAAAACCTCTTTTTTTGTATGGCGCCGATGATCAGCTCGGCTACCCTCTCCGGAGGAAGGGCAACCTTTAAAAACCTGACCTTTGCCTTTTCAACGGCATCTTTTGCCCCAACGATCTCAGCACTGTCCACCATGTCTGTTGCAACTGCTCCGGGACAAATCACACTGACATCGATAGAATGCTTCTTGAGGTCATAGCGCAATACTTCCGATATTCCCACTAAGGCGTGCTTTGTTGCGGCATACACTGTATGCCATGGCAGCCCGATGATACCGGCCGTGGAGGATACACTCACCACATGCCCCCTTTTTGCGCGGATCATCTCAGGGACGAAACATTCAATACCATGAACTGGCCCCCACAGGTTTACACCTATTACCTTTTCCCATTGCTTGTGGTTCATATCTTCAATCTGGGCAAACAGAGCAATCCCTGCAACATTTATCAATATATCGATCGGGCCAAAAATTTGGTGGATCTCATCAGCAAATGCCTTCACATCCTTATATATAGAGATGTCAATCGCCTTATATTTACAGACTTCGCCGTTATTTTTCGAGATTGTCTGATATGTCTCTTCTAACCCCTTTTGATTGATATCTGCCAGAAATAATCGCGCTCCCAGCTTTGCCATTGCAAAGGCTGTAGCCCGGCCGATCCCGCTTGCAGCGCCTGTAATGAAAACCTTACTTCCTCTTATGTCCATTCAATATCTCCTTTTATACATATTCCTTAGTCATCTGCCATGGCATAAAGTCAAATCCCATCTTGAGAGGAGATAGGCACTTTTTTCCGTCAGATTCAACATCGTGGCCTTTATCCTTATTATCAAAGGTAAGCGCTTGTGCGGTACGCATATTTTCTTCATAAGTCCACTCATATTCAAACATCGATGTATATGTCCCTTTGATTCCATTTATTATAAAAATTTCCATACGCGTCCCCTGTTCTCTTTGGTTTTCTATCTTTCATCAAACCTATCAACAAGCTTTGCATTCTCCATAATGTGTATTATCTCCTCAAATCTATAAATCGACTCATAGATCATTTTAACCTTCCTGATACCCCTCATCAGGCCCTACCCATTTATCCGGCGGGCCGATAAGGACAAACGGGCAGATGTTCCTCTTGCCAAGAGATATTGTAAGGATGCCAAGGCTTAGATAGAGATTGTCATTTAACGTTCTTACCTCGTCTCTCATGGTAGAGGTGGGCAGCGGGGTATAGTCATGGTATTCTAAATGAAATGATTTTCGGTTATCATAGATAGAGTCTCCAATCCTTGTCTTGTTTCTGATAATCCTCACCTCTTTCTCATCGGCTTTCCCCATAAAGAAGTCTTTGAGGCTCCGAGAAGACCAGTTCATATAAGCTGGCATAATGTTTTCATTTGTCTTTGCCCGCTTGGAGACCCTAAAGACATTATATCCATGACCGTGGTTTTCACCTGCCGGCTCGAATGCCTTGGCAATCCATCTCCCCCATAATCTATTGAGATATATATCACTATTTAGCTGCATCAAAGGATTGCCCACGTCCAGGATCAAGGCCTTGAACTCTCCATGCATCTCTTCAAATTCAGGCGCCGGGAGCTGATGAAAGATGCCCACAAGCTGGTCCCTGTTCATGTGCAGCAGGTCTTCAAGGGTGATATCGTCCCTGTTTTTGCCGATGATTGCCTCTATTGATTTTCCAACATACGGATTTGGCCTGATCCGCAGGATACTGGAGATGGAAAACCATAGAAAGACCAGTGCGATTGAATAAGGTATAGATAGTATAAAAGATTTAATTATACGCATATCTACCTCCTTAATGCGTAATTATTTTTTTTGATTGAACTCATTTATGTCATCCCCATGCGCGCCAATCTTAAAAGAAATTTTTCACCTATGCCTGTCTTCATCATAAAGGCCGTACATCTATAGAACATAGCAGGAGAAATGCGTTTCATTCTCCAGATAAACCTGCCGGAGGGCTGAGGTATAAGGTATAGCTTGTTCTTTTTCATAGCCTTAATGATCATCTCAGCGATCATCTCAGAGGTGATCCTGGCATTCTCAAAGGCAGCCTTTGCAAATGTCCTTTGAGAATCATTAGTATACCTCATATTGCGGAGAAGATCGGTGTTAAAGAATGAGGGACATACTACTGTAACACCTATATCATAAGGGACAAGCTCACTTTTTAAGGTCTCAGACAGCGATATGATCGCTGCCTTTGTTGCATTATAGGAGGCCATCTCAGGCAGCGATGCAATCCCTGCGGCAGATGCAATATTTACTATATACCCGCCGCCGGCTGCCTTCATCTTCGGGATAAATGTATGGCACCCATAGACCATACCCCAGAAGTTAATACCTACTATCCATTCCCAGTCCTCAATAGATATATCGCCGGTAAGCCCTCCGGCAGCCACGCCTGCATTATTAACCAGAAGGTCGATCTTTCCCCAATTATCAAAACAATAATCCGCCATTTTCTGTACGTCACCTATCTTTGTAACATCACAATGGAAGATCTCTCCTGAACCGCCTGCCTGCTTCACCATCTTTAATGTAATATCAGCCTCTTCTTTGTTTACATCAGCTACAAGAATTCTCCATCCCTTTTTCGCAAGGGCAATAGAGATAGCCCTGCCAAGACCTAATGCCGCACCTGTGATGACCGCATTTTTCCCATATGATAGGATCATTCTTTCATCTCCCTTGAACCAATTGTGTTTTGAAACATTTCCACCGAGTGCTATTTATCCGCATCATTTCTTGTCTCAAAGAGAAATAGTGAAAATAAGATTGAGAATATAAAATCCCCAAGACCTAGAAGGAATGGGATTATCTTGATCTTTCTCTTAAGATAATAGTAGATGAATGTAACAAAGATGGTGAGTTTGGCGACTATCGCCATCCATACAATTCCACGATTCTTCTTGGGGTCTCTTGATACCATATAATAGCCCCACCCGAATATGGCAACAGCTGCATAGAAAAATCTTAATGGAAGGGTAGCCACTATATTCTCGGTGACAGCCTTAGCCCCATATAATAGTCGCATACTAAGCTTGAGAGTCGTAAGGGAACCGAGTCCTATAGCTAGATTCCAGAGTGAGCCCATAAAAAATATATCGCTGTATGTCTTTTCTGAGATTAACTTCATAACACCTCCTCTAATTTATAATTTTTTTCAATTGTGGCACTGAATCCTATTTCTTGGGCTTTTTCTTTCCCTTTTTTCCCAGGAATCTTTCTTCTGCCTTTACCTGTCCGGTCAATATCTTGCCTAAAAGTTTCGACATTCCATCTATGGATAGGGATGGAGGGACCCCGGGGGAGATTGGCATAAGGCTTCCATCGCATACATACATACCCTGTATCTCGGTGGAGAAATCTCTATTTACTGCCTTGCCCATGGCAATGGTGCCGCCTGGATGGCCTCCTGCCCATTTCAGGATTGAGAAGGAAGATGGATCAGCACCGGCTTTTATCATAATCTCTTTTGATATGTCAGTTCCCCTATCTACTCTCTTGTGATCCATCTCTGTGAACGGTTTGTTTGTTTTCTCATTTGCATGGATTTGTCCGTAAGGTTCGTCAGATAACTTAACAAAAAGCCCTATCCCTCTCTTGATCATGGGGGCTCTGTACCAGGTCTTCATGGCGGATTCTAATCTGAAGGTAGAGTTTACCATGTATGTACCCAAGGCTGCACAGTTGCCAATGAGAAATCCTTCACTATCAGCTAAAGATTCAATAGCATGTGAGAATGTCTGCACTCCCCACATCCCGCCGTCACTATCCTTACTATAGCCCAAGATAATGTTCATTGGGTCCATAGAGAAGTTGGCGCCGACATCCTGTGAGCCTAAGTGTTTTATGCCGGATCTAAGCAGTAGCGCAGGGCTGCCGATCCCTCCTGCAGAGAGAATTACGTTATCACACCGTATGACCCTGCCGTCGAAAAGCCCTACGCCTATCACCCTGGATTTTTGATCATTTAAGATGATCTTCTCCACACGGGCTAGAGTCAGCAGGTCTGCGCCATAGGCAATGGCCTCGTCCACGTACTCCCGTGTTGTCCACCTGGCCCCTTGTGGGCATCCAAGCATACACCAGTCACAGCCTATCTTGCATCTATCCGGGTCAATGAATTTATCCTGGGCCTTAAATGGGATACCCATCTTTTCTGCTGCCTCTAAGGTCCTGGTTATCCCTTTACTGAACTCAAAAAATCTATTGGGAAGAACCTTAACACCTATCTCTGCCTTGATCTCATCGGTCTCGGGTTTAAAGTTTATGCCCATGGCATTAATGAGCTTTTTTGGCGGGTCAGCTACATTAGATTGATATACCATGGAGGATCCGCCTACAGTGATCCCTCTTTCTATAATTACCCCCTCTTGGGACCTTGCAAATAACATAAAACGATCTAAGAGCCTCAACCCAAAGGGGAATCCCAGAAATTTTTTGTGGTAAGCCCCCCTTTCCAGCATGAGTACACTCTTTCCTGCCTTGGCAAGCTCCTTTGCCACAGGCGCGCCACCAGGGCCTGTGCCTATTACGATATACTCATAAGATTTGTTGTCTTTCATGATAGCACCCTCCCTTTTTTATAAACCCCGCATGACTGCAAGGCAGACATTTGCTTCGCCCATAACGGACGGAAAGGATTAAAAGCAACATTTTATCCTCTTGTCTCCCTCATCTCAAAATAAACCCCTGATCCCTGACGTTTTCATACACCTCTACACACTAAGCCCAGAACTTATAAGAAAGTCTTCAATCTGATCTTTAACCTGTTGTTCTGTCTTGTATCTGTAATCAAATATATCTGCCTCAATGATAAGCACGGGCAGGCCATGTTCTTTGGCTTTTTGCTTCATTATATTTCTTATTGCCCATGACTGCTTGCACCCCCGATGTAGGGTAAAGATTAGGCAGTCCGGACTGTATTCTTCTACAAACCTGTCTATTTCCCCAAGGTAAAGGTCTATAGTCCCATGAAAATGTCGGCCCATGGTGAGATTCATATATTGCTCTGCAATTCCCCTGGTCATGGTCTCTTCATTTGTAGTATCAATTGGGGGCATATTATTATAACCTACCATATCAGCAACAACATATGCCCCGAACATTTTCTCCATCCATGTAATAACAGGCATAAATGCAATAGGCACATCATGCCACACCACACGTATCTTTTCTGGGTTAGGCCCCCCGGGGATACCTTCCTTAAATCGTTTTTTTGTATCCTCATAGATATACCTGGCAAACTCGGTAAGTTTAGGATTGCCCAGGTAACATACATTAAACGGCCATATAATAATCAAGTCCAAAAGAGAAGAAGGGCAGGGTATTGCGCGATTCATCTCGCAAACCTCTGATAGATAATGGTTGGTTTTGTTGCTCTCTTCCAAAACAGACCTTAGTCTATTATAATCCATCTTCTTGCCTGTCTTCTCCTCTAAAAACGAGATCATGTGTCTTATATTCTCAGTAAAATACTGAAAGTCTTCTTTCTGCCTATGATATGGCAAACCCAGGCAAAACATGGGCACTCCCGTTTCACGGGCGAGTACCTGATACGCGGACTGAACAGAATCGCATGGCTGTGTAGATGTAATAATAGCTACCGGCCTGGGAAGTTGCTCCATAAGGGTCGCTGCTATGGCTGCTCTGGCCGCAGAACATAAATCTTCTGTAACCCCTTCTGCTTCGACGGCCTGGAGTATATCAGGGACATAATGAGATCTTTTTACGTTTGGGAATAAAACCGGCCATTCCGGAGTAACCGGGGTCATATCAAGGGCCATAATCACCCCTGGAGAGATGTCCCACTCAACCCACACCGTTGGTTCATTGTTAAGGACAGCATCTACATGGGACTGCATATACTCGGCCATTGCCTCTATTCCCCACCTTGCTCCCTTTAAGGAGGTAACAGACTTTCTTCCTTCCCCGGAACCAACCCACACATACCTAAAAGGATCATTGTACCACGTTTGTTTACGCATGAGGGGTGACATTATTCTTAGTGCCAGCAAATTTAGCCTTGGAAACCTTGCCATAAATGCCAGTTGCGCAAATTTTTTCGCTACCATCTTGGTATATTCATAATCTTTTACTTTTTCAGCCATTCATCCTCCTAAACAAGTATATCTCATACCTTCAGTATTTAAAGGCCTCCTGAAGTAGAGACTTCACGGTGCTTTTTATCATGGATCTGTTCTATGAAGGCCTGAACCCTTGTTTTGATCTGGCCTTCTGCTAGACAATGTAGCTCTCTTTCCAATACAAGGAGGGGGCATGACAACCTCTCTCCTTTTTCGATCTCTTTTTCTATCATGAACCTGAATATCTGCCAGTGAAGGCAAAACTTTAAATTATCTACGATAAGACCATCCACGTTATATTTTTTAAGATCCCTGGTAAGGATTTCTATCCTTTCATCGTATGATTCTACCATCCGTGGGCAGGCAATAGATGTGTAGCGGGTTGCCAGTGCATCGATCGGATTATCTTTATTTTCGTCCACCAGATTTTCCAGATAGCGCGATCCAAAACAAAGGGAATCTGCCACTACAACTGCGTCTTTCTCGAGTAATTCCATATAATCGATCTCTTCAAGATAA
>JAYEFR010000084.1:0-3574 GCA_034716155.1 Thermodesulfobacteriota bacterium | reverse complement strand
GGGAAGCCTCTTTCTTGCCATTTTATAGACATCGTACGCAGTAGGGTGGGAATTCACTTTTCTGATCTCCTCAAGCACAATTTTTTTCTGTTTTGTCATTCTGAATTTCGGGTATTGGTCTTTGAGCCTTTCCAATCTTGCTCCCCTTGTTTAATAATAGTAACTATTACTAATAGTAAATTTGCCTAATCCATTTGTCAAGGGTTTTGTTGCTTTTCAAAAAAAACAGGGAAGGGGTCAAACAGGGAAGGGGTCAGATCTTTCATATTGACAATATCGTTTTGATGTAGTCTAGATGTGGTATGGCAAGGCCATTGAGGATCCAGTATGAAGGTGCTCATTACCATGTGATATGCCGCGGAGATGATCGGAAGGCGATCTTCCAGGATGGAAGAGATAGAGAAGAGATCATCTCAATACTTTCAGATTCACTTAAGATTTATTCTGTCAATCTGTACTGTTATGTGCTGATGGGGAACCATTTCCATCTGTTTCTTAATACTCCACTTGGGAATCTGAGCGAGTTCATGCGGCAATTTAATATTACCTACACCTCATATTACAATCGCAGACATGGCAGGGTAGGTCATCTGTATCAGGGAAGGTATAAGAGTATCCTGGTGGATAAGGATACATATGCAGTGATGCTTTCCCGGTATATCCATCTCAACCCCATACGAACAGAAGAGTTTCAGAATGCCGAGGTGAGGGAAAGAGTACAGTATTTGAAGAAATATCCATGGAGCAGCCTTTCCGGGTATATTGACGGGAGGAAAAGGAGCTCGTTTATCGACTATTCGCTAGTGCTTAGCGCATATGGGGGAGATAACAGGGAGGGAAGGAAGGCTTACTGGAAGGTGATATGTGAAGATCTCACAAGCGGGATAGAGATAAAGAATAAGGTGTTAGCGAAGAGCATCCTTGGCAATGATGCGTTTATCAGCTGGGTAAGAGATCGGTTTCTAGGGGGCGATTCGAGGGAGATACCTGCAATCAAGAAAATAGCAGCCTGTAAAACAAAGGATGATATTCTTCGTGCAATCAAGGTAGAGACAGGGATGGATATAAATAAAATCATCAGTTCGGAGGGAACAATGCGTCAGATGGCGATGGAGATGTTATATCGTGAGGGGAGGCTCAGGGGAACGGAGATAGGCAAAATTTTTAGAGTAGATTACAGCACTGTGAGTCAAGGAAGAAAGAGATTGAGAGATAAAGCAAAAAAAGACAAAGCCCTGGCTTCTCTCATAGATAAAATCGAAAAGAGATTGTCGATATGAAAGATCTGGCCCCGTCTGTTCTCGAAGAATTAAAAAGAAAGAAAGATAAAGCATTAGGCCAGGGCGGGCCGGAAAGGGTGAAGAGACAGCATGATAAGGGCAGACTTACCGCACGTGAGCGTATAGATTGCATGCTTGATCCAGGTACTTTTGTGGAGTTCGGTTTGCTTGCATGTTCAGATATGCCGGGGATGGAGGAGAGGTCTGCAGCAGATGGTTTGATTATCGGCTATGGACTCATAAATGGACGCCAAATTGGTATAATCGCCAATGATTTTACTGTACTGGCATCAAGTAATGCCCGGATTTACACAAAAAAGGCAAAACAAATGAGGGATGAAGTTGAGAAAAGGGGATTTCCACTTGTGTGGTTAGGGGAGTCTGGAGGGGGACGATTGCCTGATATTCAGGGGGCAAGAGGGATAGTCTCTCTCGCCGCCTCTGGTGAAAGATCTGTTTTCTCACAATATAGCCATATTCGTAAGACGCCATGGATAACGGCAATTATGGGGCAGTGCAATGGTGTGCCAACGTGGCAGGCATGTCTGGCGGATTTCGTGGTTCAGGTAAAAGGCAGCACCTTATCGGTTGCAGGGGCCAGGGCCCTGAAGAGGGTGATTGCCGCAAACTATAGTGATGAGGACATGGGAGGGTGGAAGATTCATGCTGAGATTACCGGCATTGCTGATCAGGTTGCAGAGGATGAGAAAGATTGTTTCAGGATCATAAAGGAATTTCTTGACTATATGCCTTCGAATAATAAGGAATTGTCACCCCGTAGGCCTGTTCCGAAAGGTTCCGGGAAAGACATGGGTCATATCCTGGACATTCTTCCTGAAAAGAGGACTCGCGCCTATGACATGTATAAGATCATCAAGACCATGGTTGATGGCGGCAAGATTTTTGATCTAAAGCCATTTTTTGGAAAGACCGTTATCACGTGTCTTGCCAGGATTGATGGGCGTGTTGTCGGATTGATTGCTTCTCAGCCAATGGTCAACGGCGGGGCCATGAATACTGACGCCTTAGACAAGATGACGAGTTTTATGTGCCTTTGCGATTCCTTTAACGTTCCTTTGATATTTTTGCATGACACCCCAGGGTTTCTTGTGGGCAAGGAGGCGGAATTAAAGAGGGTGGGGGCCAAGGTGACAAATGCATTGGGGGCCCTTGCACAGGTTACTGTTCCGAAGATTTCTATTATAATAAGGAAGAGCTATGGACAGGCAGCTGCAAATATGTGTGGCCCGGGAACAGGCCCTGATTTCATTGTAGCCTGGCCTACAGGGGAATCAGGCTTTCTAGACCCTGATACTGCCGCAGATGTTGCCTATGGTAACTTGCCTGAGAAAGAAAGAGAGGCATTAAAGAAAGAGATGGTCAAAGACTCAAAACTTTATCCCTTGGCTCAGGGGTATTACCTGCAGGATATCATAGACCCAAGGGACACTCGTGATTACATAATCCAAGCACTGAATATTATCCGTGATTCAGCAACTTGCGGTATTGGTAAACATCTGCTTGCAAACTGGCCAACTAAATTTTAGGGGCATTGGTGGGGGTAAAATATGGCCTTTGATGGATTACTTGAAGAACTAAAAGAAAAGAAAAATAACGCATTAGGCCAGGGCGGGCCGGAAAGGGTGAAAAAACAGCATGATAGAGGAAGACTCACCGCACGTGAGCGTATAGATCTCATGCTCGATCCAGGCAGTTTTGTGGAGTTTGGCGTGCTCGCATGTTCAGATATGCCGGGGATGGAGGATAAGACTGCAGCAGATGGCGTAATTATGGGCTATGGGCTTTTAGATAAACGCAGGATTGCTCTAATGGCTAGTGATTTTACTGTATTGGCCTCGACCCTTGCCAGGGTGAGCGGTAAAAAGATACATGATTTTAAGAACCAGATTGTAGAAAACCGTTTGCCGTTTGTTTTTTTAGGTGAAGGTGGCGGAGGAAGAGTCCCTGATGGCCAGGGATCAATAGGAATGGCCAGTAGCGCTATGATGGGGAATAAATCGATTTTCCCAATGTATACCCATCTACGTGTCTCACCGGTAGTAATGGCAACCATAGGGCAGTGTTATGGTGTGCCAATGTGGCAGGCATGCCAGTCAGATTTTGTGGTTCAGGTAAAAGGCGGCACCTTATCGGTTGCAGGGGTTAGGGCTTTGAAGAGGGTGATTGCCGCAAACTATAGTGATGAGGACATGGGAGGGTGGAAGATTCATGCTGAAATTACCGGCATTGCTGATCAGGTTGCAGAGGATGAGAAAGATTGTTTCAGGATCATA
>JAYEFR010000083.1:2605-18117 GCA_034716155.1 Thermodesulfobacteriota bacterium | reverse complement strand
GTCAGAGTTCAATGGCTTTGCCGGTAAAATCTGATTAGCACTGTTGGAGTAATGGAGTATTGGAGTATTGAAAAAATGATGAATAATTGTCATTGCTCTGTGTGCGCAATCCCGCGCTTGGTGGGATGGCTTTTGAATTTCCATTATTCCATTACTCCATAAAACTTTTGCGCTGGGGCCGGTTTTTATCTTTTACCGGAATCTAACCTTTCTTCTGTATCTTTTGTACCCCTTAACCGAGGTCTCTGTTGGGATGCCTAAGTAAAATTCTTTTACATCCTCATCCTCACGCAGGACCTCTGGTTTGTCAGCGCGAACTATCCTTCCGTTTTCCATCAGAAAGGCATAATTGGCATATTTTAAAGCCATGTTTACATTTTGTTCAACAAGGAAGATGGTTACTCCCTCTTTGTTGATATTCTGTATGATATTGAATATCTGCTTTGTTAATATGGGAGATAGCCCGAGAGATGGTTCATCGAGCATCATCAACCTTGGACGGCTCATCAATGCCCTTCCAATAGCAAGCATCTGTTGTTCACCACCGCTCAGGTATCCGGCCTCATGGTCTTTCCTTTCCTTGAGTATGGGGAAGTGTTTAAATACATTTTCAATATCTGCCTTGATCTGTTTCTTGTCCTTTCTCGTATAGGCCCCCATCTGGATATTTTCCATAATAGTAAGCTCAGGAAAGACCTCTCTGCCTTCAGGAACATAGCTGATGCCCATCCTCACTATCTCTTCCGTATCCTTCCTGTCGATCCTTTTACCCAGAAATTCTATAGAGCCTTTCTCCGGCTGGTCATCTTCAAGGAGGCGCATAATCGTCTTTAACGTGGTTGTCTTTCCAGCCCCATTGGAGCCGAGGAGCGCTATAATATCCCCCTGGCTTATCTCAAAGGATATGCCGTGAAGAGCCCTGATCAAATCATACCATGTCTCTATGTTCTTTACCTTAAGCATTACTCCTCCTCCCCAAGGTAAGCCTTTATCACCTCAGGATGGCGTTGCACCTCAACGGCTGAGCCCTCAGTAATCTTTTCGCCCTGGTTTATGGCAAGTATCCTGTCCGAGATGCCCATAATCATATTCATATCATGCTCGATCAATAGAATGGTGATCTTATATTCTTCTTTTATATCCTTAATCCAGATATTCAAATCTTCTTTTTCCTCTGTATTCATCCCTGCAGAGGGTTCATCTAAAAGAAGGATTTTGGGCTCTAAGGCTAGCGCCCTTCCTAGTTCGACCAGCTTTCTTTTTCCATAAGGTAAATTGGCCACAAACTGGTCTCTGGCCGACTGGAGATCCAAAAAGTCGATAATATCTTCTACGAGTTCCCTGTTTTTTATCTCCTCCCTGGCGGATCTTGCCCTTCTTCCCCACAGTGCAGCACCGCTCCATATCCCTGTCTTCATGTGAATGTGGCGTCCCAGCATGAGGTTGTCCATCACAGTGGCATTGGTGAAGAGTTCTATGTTTTGAAAGGTGCGGGCCACTCCCTTTTTTGCTATCTTGTCTGGGGAATAGCCTAGTAAACTCTCGTCATCTAAGAGTATCTTTCCATTATCTGGTTTATATATCCCGCTGATCAGATTGAAGATGGTAGTCTTGCCGGAGCCGTTAGGCCCAATAATGGAAAATATCACATTGCCTTCAGCCTCAAAACTTACATTATTAACTGCCTTCAGACCCCCGAAACTTATGCTTAGGTTCTCAACCTTAAAATGAGCCATTTTTTGAGATCACCCCTTGTGTAGTTAGCTGCTTTTATAAAGACTTCCTGTCGAGCATCCATTTTCCCTGATAGAAAAGGGCAGGGAGGAGGGGATAGAATGCTGTCCCCTCCAACACTCCCCTTTAATATACTATGTTACTTTTTCCATGTAGCTAGATCATTACTTGTCCAATCCTGCAAGGTTATATAGGTTGCGCCCGGACCACACTTCTGGATCATGATAGAATCAGTACCCTGATGGCATTTCTTTGTCCAGGTCACCTTTGGTCCTATACTCTGCCAGCCTTTAAGTGAATTTAATGCCTTCAGGCAGGCCTTGGTGCTTAAGTCTGGGCCAACTCGTTTAAGTGCCTCTACCATGGGCTCGGCAAACAATATACCAGCCATGTAGAATGTACCCCATCTTTCTTCAGGGGCCATCCTTTTGGCTGCATTGCGGTATTTTACAACCAAAGGGTCGTCGGAGCTAGGTGGGGGGGCAAATGCACCTGTGATAACGCCCTCCCATAGACCTCCTGAGATTTTATACATAAGGGGATAATCAGAAAGTGTATCGGAAGACACCCACTGCGGTTTATATCCTATTGTGGCACAGGTCTTTAATGCGATGACTGCTGTAGTTGGATTAACCCACATAATAACGACCTCTGCGCCTGAATTTTTAAACCTCAGCATCTGGGATGCAAGGTCTTTTTCACCAGGCTCCACAGGGATTTCTTCTACTAATTTCATCCCATAGGCAGCAAGCCTCTGTTTGCACCCCTTTAACCCATTTTTACCGTATGCATCATTTTGGTAGAAAAAGCCGATTTTTTTGACTCCCAGTTTCTCGACAACATACTTGGTAAGGATACTTGCTTCATCCTCATACAGCGGATAAACACCAAAAAGATAAGGATCAGGAGGGAATACGTATTCTGTTACAGCCGTTGCCGGACCAACCCAGATCACCTTGTTTTTGGCGAGATAATCCTTTACTGCCAGACCGCTTGCACTCGATACCCCACCGACAAAGGCGAACACCCCTTTTCTCTCCACTAATTCTTTCACCGCTGCTTTGCACAGTGCTGGATTGTACTGGTCATCCCTTACAAAGTATTTGATCTTCCTGCCGTGGATACCTCCTTCTTCGTTTACAAGATTAAAGAGTATGGTACTGCCACGGGCCACAGATCCCCATGGTGCTGCAGGCCCTGTCTGGGGCCCCCACTGGGCTATCCTGATCTCTTTTTTGTTGAAACCAGCCTTGCCTGCATAGGTTGTGGTTGCCAGGATGAAAATACCGACTACAGCCAGTAATACTACAAATAACGATCTCTTAAACTCCATAATTACCTCCTTTTTTTTAATACTATCTTATTTCTTCCATGTGGCCAGATCATTTGATGTCCAATCCTGTAGCAATTCATAGGATCCACCTGGACCACACTTTTGGATCTGAACAGAATCTGTACCTTGATGACAATATTTATTCCAGGTTATTTTTCCTCCCAGGCCTTTCCAGTCCTTAAATGAGTTGAGCTCCTTTATACAGGCTTTAGTACTTAAATCTGGGCCTACACGTTTAAGTGCCTCAACTAGAGGCTCAGCAAACTGAATACCGGCCATAAAGAATGTACCCCATCTCTCTTCAGGGGCAAGCCTTTTGGCTGCCTCGCGGTATTTTACCACCAGAGGTTCATTTGAATCAGGGGGAGGGACAAATGCCGTTGTAATAACACCTTCGAAGAGACCGCCTGTGATCTTATACATTAAGGGATAATCAGAAAGTCCATCAAAGGCAATCCACTGTGGCTTATAGCCTATTGTGGCACAGGTTTTTAAGGTAATGACTGCGAGAGTAGGACTAACCCACATAAGGACAGCCTCTGCTCCTGAATTTTTAAACCTCAACATTTGGGACGCAAGATCCTTTTCAGTAGGTTCTACCGGGATTTCTTCTACTAATTTCATACCATAGGCATCCAGCCGTTGTTTACACCCGGACAGTCCACCTTTACCAAAGACATCATTCTGATATAAAAAGCCTATCTTCTTATATCCTAGTTTCTCTACAGCATACTTGGTAGCAATACTAGCCTCGTCCTCAAAAAGTGGATAAGAACAAAAACGATAGGGGCTAGGCGGAAATTCACGGTCTCTATCTGCAACTGTATTAAGTGCAGCAGTACCTGGTACAACCCAGAGAATCTTGTTTTTAGCAAGATAATCCTTAACGGCCTGGCCGCCGGCACCTGACACGCCACCAGTAAATGCGAATATCCCTTTTCGTTCCACTAACTCTTTGACCACGACCTGGGCCAGTGCTGGATTATACTGAGAATCTCTTATAAAGTATTTGATTTTCCTTCCATGGATGCCACCTTCTTCATTTACTATCTTAAATAAGAGAGCACTGCCACGGGCGACAGATCCCCACGGTGCTGCAGGCCCTGTCTGTGGGCTGAATTGTCCTATCCTGATCTCTTTTTTGTCAAAACCAGGCTTGCCAGCGTAGGTCGTGGTTGCCAGGATGAAAATACCGACTACAGCCAGTAATACTACAAATAACGATCTCTTAAACTCCATAATTATTTCCTTTTTTTTAATACTATCTTATTTCTTCCATGTGGCCAGATCATTTGATGTCCAATCCTGTAATAACTCAAAGGTTCCACCTGGCCCGCATTTCGTGATCTGAAAGGAACCTGTACCCTGATGACATTTTTCACTGAAACTTACTTTTAGTCCTATGCCTTGAAAATCTTTAATTGAATTTAATGCCTTTATACAGGCTTTAGTGCTTAAGTCTTTTCCAGCTACCTTAAGTGCCTCTACCAGAGGCTCAGCAAACATGATACCGGCTATAGTGAATTGGTTCCATCTTTGTTCCAGGGGGAGTTCTGGGTTAAACCTTTTAGCTGCCTTGCGGTATTTTACCACCAGAGGGATGTTAGAGTCAGGCGAAGGAAGATATGCACCTGTAATCATACCTTCCCACAGACCGCCTGAAATTCTATACATAAAGGAATGATCCTGGAGTGTATAAGAGGAGACCCACTGGGGTTTGTACTTCATTGCGGCACAGGTCTTTAGTGAGATCACCGCTACAGTAGGATTAACCCACATAAGGATAGCCTGGGCCCCTGAATTCTTAAACCTCAGCATTTGGGATGCAAGGTCTTTTTCGCTTGGCTCTACAGGAATCTCTGCTACTAATTTTATCCCATAGGTAGCAAGCCGGCGTTTACACCCCGCCAATCCTTCTTTACCGTATGTATCATTTTGGTAGAAAAAGCCTATCTTCTTGATACCTAACTTCTCAACAACATACTTGGTGACAATACTTGCGTCGTCGTCATAGAGAGGATAAACACCAAAAAAATATGGGTTTGGTGGGAATAAATATTTTTTGATCGAGGCAACTTGTCCAACCATGAGAACCTTGTTTTCAAGGAGATAATCTGTAACAGCCATACATTGTGCATTACCCGTACCACAAGTAAAGGCAAATATCCCTTTTCGTTCCACCAACTCTTTGACCACTGCCTTGGTTTGGGCTGGATTGTACTGGTCATCCCTTAAAAAGTACTTAATTTTTCTTCCATGGATGCCACCTTCTTCATTGACTACCTTAAACAAGAGAGCAGCGCCACGAACTACGCCTCCCCATGGTGCTGCAGGGCCTGTCAGAGGACCAACCAGTCCTATCCTGATCTCCTTATCATCGAAACCAGGCTTGCTCGCGTAGGTCGTAGCTGTCAAGATGAAGACCCCGACTACTGCCAGTGATACTACGAACAACGTTTTTTTAAACTTCATAATTACCCCCTTTTATTTTACATTTTATGGGACCTTTACAGCCATATTAACCTTTATACCACTTACCCTCCTCCTTAATGAAAGTAAAGTCATAATTGACCGGTACGCTTTTCTTGATGTCATTATAAAATAATGTTACATCCACCTCGACCTGGACGAATTTCTCCACATCAGGGTCTTTTTCTTTATTTTGATTGTCTGTTAAGTGATGTATGTTTAAGATCTTATATCCGATTATCCTGACTGGAGATGAGTCTGCCTCTAATAGGTATTCTTCATAGCTGTGTGTGGAACAATACGCAGATGACGGAGCAAGACAGTCATAAATACATTTATGGTCTCTTTTTATCTCAGCATCAAGATATTTTTGAGCCGCCTTTTTTATTTCAGGCTTTTCAAAGAGCAATCCTATTTTATCTTTGGTATTGGCGCAGCCTTGGGTGCCAATCAAGAAGACAAGGCCTAATATTATCAGGATTTTTAAGAGTGAACAGTGAACAGTGAATAGTGAATAGCTGCCAGATTCATTTTTATCAGGATACATGGGATAATCCAATCGAAAGCATTTTGGTCTTTTGTTCATCCCTGAAATACCTACACCTTCTTTACATAATGTTTTGCAAAAAGCCCGCTGGGTCGAATACACAGGACAAGTACGATAACAATAAAGGCAACGATTGGTTTCCATTCCGGCCACGCATAGCCAAAGAAATTCTCTATCAAGCCTAAGAGTTCACCACCTATAATGACCCCCGGGATGCTCATCAGACCACCTAAAACAGCTGCAGCAAATGCCCGCATGAAAGGCTCCATCATAAAATTTGGATCAAGGGTAGCTCTGGAAGCAAAAAACATGGCAGCAACTGCCCCTATGAGGGAACTGAGTCCCCAGGCAAACGAGAATACCCTCTCCACCTTAATACCCATAATCTTGGCCGCATTCTGATTTTGCTGTGTTGCCTTCATTGCCACGCCTAGCTTTGTATACCTAAAAAATAGATATAGCAGCACCATTATACATCCAGCAGCTATAAAAACCCCGATATCCCAATCATTTATAATCATGCCCTTTAGAGGTTCGTGGGTAACTTGAAAAGACATAGGAATATCAAACGCTTTTTGCTCTGCGCCCCATTTCCATCCTGCCAATCCCATGAGGAGCATCTCGGCCCCGAGTGTAATAACTAAAAGGCCAAGCACTGTAGGATCCTTGGCTGGACGTAAGAATGCGAATTCAATAAAGGCCCCTAATAAAACGGCAAATACCATGGTGATGATAAATGCAAGCCAGAAGGGGGCATGATAGTACGTCAGTATATGATAAGCTACGAATGTAGATAACATCGCCATTTCCCCCTGGGCAAAGTTTATCACCTCGGAAGTCTTGTATATGATTACAAATGCTATCGCAAAGAACCCATAGCATGCCCCTATTGCCAAACCTTCAACAATTAATTGTCCTATCATATTTGCTCCATTTTAATATTTATTGCTTAAAAAGGCCACGTCATCCAATATTTTTTAATCCTTATCCATATCCCGTACATGCCAAGTGGCTCAAATACAATAATACCTATCATTATCAGGCCAAGGGCAATGCTGCCAAAGTTTTCCAGACCTACTACAGTAAGCCATCTCTTCGAAATAGAGACCAGGAAATCACCAAGATAGGGCGCCTCAGAGACATTTTTCAACAGGTCGTATTGCAGATAGGTAATAAGTGTAGCCCCCATAATTGACCCCAGTATGGATCCCAGTCCACCTACAACCACCATCACAAGAAAGATTATGGAGAGTATAAAATTAAAGGTAAAGGGGTCAAAAAAGCCACATACAAACCCAAAGAGGCCACCTGCGATCCCTGCGTAAAAGGCACTGATGGCAAAGGCGAGGGTTTTGTAGATTGTGAGGTTTACCCCCATCACCTCTGCAGCAATATCACTATCCCTTATTGCAACAAAGGCCCTGCCCACACGAGTCTTCATAATATTCCTTGCCCCTACTACCATAATGACGGCAATGATCAAGATCAGGTAATACATACTTATATCAGACTCTAAAACCCAGCTAATTCCGATTTCGGGGACTCCCAGATCCAGAGGGGGCGCATGAATACCCATCCGTCCTCCAAAGATATCCCACCTGCCAATGACATGCATGATGGTGAGGCCAAAGCCAAGGGTTGCAATTGCCAGATAAGGTCCTTCCAGTCTTAATGCCGGCAGCCCAAGGATGAAGCCAAAAAATGCCGCTATGAAGGCTGCTAAAGGAAGAGCAAGGACAAACGGGATGTGGAAATATGTCATCAAAAAGGCAGTCCCATAGGCGCCGATAGCAAAGAAACCGGCATGGCCTAAAGAGATCTGACCGGTATAGCCGACCAGGATATTAAGGCCCACAGCGAGGATCACATTAACTATGATTATATTTAAAAGGTAAATATAATAGTTTGGCATATAGATTGGCAGGGTGAAAAGGAAAACCATGAATGCTACTGACCAGAAAAGCACCACACCACTGCTGAAGAGTTCAACATCCTCATAATAGTCACGTTTCATATCCATAGTAATACCTCGCTTTTTTTAATCTTCTTGGAGAGTATAGGATGGGAGGTCTTTATAATTATAATCTGCCGAAAAATAGAGGCTATAATCGATTTCCCCATTAACTCGATGCCTTTCTACTATACCCACATACCATTTTAGCATAGATAGGATAATTACAAATATGTGACTTGTCAATTGTTTTTTAGGGCATAGCATTAGATGGGCACAGACCTTTTTTTAGGTGTCTGAATAAACCATAATGCTATTGTGGATAAAAGGCAGTATAGGCCATTAATTACGAATGCCGGGTTATAGCTGCCGATGATATCATAGGAGAATCCATATAGAACAGGCCCAATAGCACCTGCAGTAGACGCGAAAAGACCTATTGCGCCAAAGAGCACAGGGAGATTTGTAACACCGAAAAGATCCCCCAGGTACACAGGGTATGTGGACAGGCCTGTTCCATAGGTGAACCCAATTATTATTCCAACAACAATCAGGGTTGATAGACCTGTGACGTATGTTGCCATAAAACACCCTATGGCTACTCCGATGACATTAAAATAGAGTATTAATTTACGTGACCAATTAAATCGCTTCATATACCAGTCAGAGATCGCCCCGGAAAACAGCCTGCCTATAACAGCTGATAGCACGAAACCAAAACTGAATACGGATACGGCATTATCTATCGATATACCCAGGTCAAGATTGGCCCATGTAATCAGATGCCCAAGAAATCCAAAGACTGCCATTAAATGTCCAGCCTGTACTATTATTATAAGCCGGAGTGCACTTGTTTTGAAGGCCTCTTTTACAGACCATTTTTCATTTCGTACCCTGAAGTCAGGCCTCTTCTTTAACTCTTCTTGTGTAGGTGGTTTCCCGTCAGGATAGGTACCCATCGACTCAGGGTCTTTTTTTAACAGTAGCCCCCCAATAGTAGCCCCTAAAGCTAGAATCACGCCAAAAGAGATATATCCCATCTGCCAGTTAGAGGAAGATATGATGTATTGGGCTATGGGTGTAAGTACCACTATGCCCAGGCCTGATCCTGTCATGGCAATGGCTACCATTAGCGCTGCCTTTCTCATAAACCATCTTCTTACTGTGGGGACTGTAGCAATCATGTAGGAAAGGCCGATTCCCATAGGAAAGATTATGCCGTAGAGTAGAATGAAGTGCCAGGTCTGGGTTATTGTGCTGAGCAGTACCATCCCAATGCCGCCGATTATTCCACCAATGATGACTGTCCATCTTGGTCCTATCCGATCCACCAGATAGCCACCTAATAAACCAAAAACAGGCATAGTAACCAGATTCAAAGTGAAACCGAGAGACAGCATCCCTCTGGACCAACCGAACTCCTTTAAGAGGTAGGGTTGGAATATGCCGAAGCTAAATTGGGCCCCTGCACTTACGAACATTGCCAGCCATGCCCCTAATACCACTACATAACCAAAGAAAAACTTTTGCTTTGTGATCTGTGCCACTATCCGTATCCTTTAATTATAAAGATAAGCTTACTCAATCAGCTACCTCGAATCTTTCAACTAGTATTTCACACATAGGAGATCAGATACATTCTTTCCCACCGGTTTTTGTATTGTTTCCCCTAAGCTGATCCATTAAGGCTTAATGAATTGAGATTCCTTAAACCAGATCGAAGAAGCTCTTTATTATTTGCTGAGCTAATAGATGTCAATATCTATTAGCCATCAGCGTACATTTATATGAAGATAGGGGTCGGGGATCAGGGGGTCAGTTTTCAGGGATGGCTATTTTTCTCGGCCCGAGTATGTTTTCACGCTTGGTTATGAGCGCAAAGCGTTCATGGTGGTTTATATGAAAAAGAGGTGTCGGGGATCAGGGGATTGAAATGCATATTTTAGCGCCTGCCGGAGAAAGTCCCCCTTATGAGGGGGGGTAGGGGGGGGTGTTACCGTCCAATAACATCCCCCTGGCCCCCTTCAAAGGGGGACTTAAGGGGTTGTTACTCCTTCAAAGGGGGCATAGACAGGCATATTTATTGCAGGGTCTCTTGTGACAAGACAATCTGTTAGACAACTTTCACGCAGGAATCTGCCTGTCATTGCGAGGAGGCCATAGGCCGACGTGGCAATCCCATTGGTTGCAGGCACTTTGAGATTGCTTCGCTAAAGCTCGCAATGAATATGAAAGCAAGTATGCAAAGGTCTCATCCTATCTGGAGGTTTTGCAACGGACAACGAGCAACGGACAACGAGCAACGGACTACTGACAAGTATAAGTACAGAACTAAAAGTCCACTCAGGGCTAAATATCTTTTCATCCTTGGTTGTGAGCGCAAAGCGTTCATGCGGGTTTATATGAAAATAGGCACAAAGCTTTGTAGGGGCCTTTTGCCCTTCCGCCTTTAGCGGCAGGCCTGGCTTAAATTCAATCCAGTGGCTTGACTTATGACTGTTCGATATGCCAATGATGTAATATTATGAAATATCCGCATATCGACCCTGTATTGATTCAGATGGGCCCCATTCATGTCCGCTGGTATGGTTTGATGTATGTAATTGGCTTTTTGCTTGCCTATTTTCTTATGGTGAGAGTATCCAGGAATAGGGAATATGACCTGAGCAGGCAAGACATAGAGGATGTCCTTGCATATAGTATCGTAGGTCTCATAATTGGTGCGAGGCTTGGTTATTGCCTTATCTATAACCTGCCGTTTTATATGCAATATCCCGCCAAAATCTTTGCTGTATGGGAAGGGGGCATGTCTTTTCATGGGGGGCTGATAGGGCTGATAGTTACAGGATGGATCTATTCTAAAAATAAGAATAAATCTTTTCTGATGCTGACTGATCTTGGTGCTGTCTCAGCTCCATTGGGTCTATTTTTTGGCAGGATAGGAAACTTTATTAACGCCGAACTTTATGGTAGGGTCACTGATGTTTCATGGGGAATGATATTCCCTGGTGCAGGGCTCTATCCCAGACACCCCTCTCAACTCTATGAGGCCTTTTTCGAGGGCATAGTATTGTTTATAATTTTATATGGATTCAGTAAGCATAAATTTGCCCATGGTGTTCTCTTGGCTGTATTTCTTATTAGTTATGGGAGTATGCGATTTTTTCTGGAGTTTTTCAGAGAGCCTGATCCCCAGTTGGGGTTTGTCCTAAGCCCGCTTACAATAGGCCAATTATTATGCACTGTTATGGTAATTATTGGGGCTATTTTGCTCTGGCAGAGGCTAAAGTTGAATTCTTCATGTAACGATAAGGTATAGGAGATGGAAGAGTTTGGAGACTTGCTCTCAACAGGAGTGAGGGCATTTAATCATTATAATCGGTACAAGAAGGAAATCCTTCTCAAAAACGACCCTGTAGGCGGGGAAGTTATACTTAAATTGGTGCCGATTCTTCTTCATATCAATCACCCTGATCTGCCAGGCTATGTGCAGGATGAAACATGCCCTTGTGGAATAAAGGCTATGAAGTGGGCCACTGAATCTATAAAGACATTAGAAAATTTTTTATCAACCCGTGTAAAATTTACGAATATCCAGGACTATCTTCCTCTACACAGGGATATAGAGGGGATATTTACTATTGGTAGCGTAGGAAGCGTAGGTCAGACCAG
Organism: Thermodesulfobacteriota bacterium; assembly: GCA_034716155.1. Classification (GTDB taxonomy): domain Bacteria; phylum Desulfobacterota; class Desulfomonilia; order UBA1062; family UBA1062; genus JAGGYK01. The sequence continues at coordinate 6,411 of JAYEFR010000083.1, read as the reverse complement.
GAATTCCGATTATGATATATGGGTGGTTATAGATGCCTCGGTCATTGGAGATGCCAGGCTGCGTTTTTTGGAGACAAAGGTTAAACGATTACAACATTGGATTAAAACTCTAGTTCCTGTAAAAGCCCGGTTTTTTTTGATGGACATTCTAAAGATACAGGCCAATGAATTTGGTACGGTATCTCAGGAAGGAGCAGGCGCTGCATTAAAGGTCATCTTAAAAGAGGAATTCTACCGTACTATGACACTTATTCAGGGGAGGATTCCCCTGTGGTGGATAGTCCCGCCGTTTAGTAATGATGAGGTGTATGACCGGGCGTCTCAAATGCTTTATAGCATAGATGGTTTTGTCCCTGATGATTTTGTAGATCTTGGCAACATCACACAGGTGCCCCAGCAAGAACTCTTTGGCGCAGCCCTTTGGCAGATGCATAAGGCCCTGGATGATCCGTTTAAGTCTGTATTGAAGATGGCATTGGGTGGCACATATATGGACCCGGGTTATCATGCGCACTTGTTATGTGATGTGCTTAAATCTCAGGTAGTTAATTCAAGACCTGGAGATGTAGTAGATCCATATATGGTGATGTTTCAGAGGATAGATGATTATTATAGAGGCATAGGCGATTATAAAATTTTGGATCTATTGAGACAGTGTTTTTATATAAAGGTATCACCCAATATAAGGGAGGGTGACCTTATAAATATTCACAGACAGGACAAGACCTCGATCATGGTGGATCTAATAAAATCATGGGGTTGGTCCTTGAAGCGGATACAACACCTTAATAGATTTAATGAATGGGATGTGCAGAGATACCGGAAGTTTGGAGATGAGATACATGCATATCTACAAAAAATAGCAGTACTCCTTATAAGAGAGGCAAAGAAAGGGCTTGTACATGCAGGAATAGAGCAGGATGTAGATATGGAGATCTTGAGGCGTAGGGTGGAGGCCTTTTATGTCCCCAAAAAAGGAAAGATTATAAGCGAGAAGCGGGTTTTAAGAAATGAGCCTGCCTATCGGGAGCTGGTGTTCTGTTACAATAACAGCATATGGAAGATTTTCCCATCTATGCCGTCTAAGGGATGTGGTGGAGATGCAATAATGGCATCAGAGAGAATAGTCCCAATAATAGCGTGGCTGGTTTATAATAGAAGATTTGATGCCTCCACAGTATTTAATATGGTTCCTAATTCTTCGTATGTGTTCTTGTCTGATGTCCAGCATCTGCTCGCAAAATTGATACCTTCTATCCCTGAGGCATCTTCCATCGGGCTTGACAGGGATATGCTTTTGGCCCCTAGTGATATTAAACAGATATTTGTTGTAGGCAATATGGAGGCATCCCCGCATTTAACCTCTATAACAGAGGTGGATATTTTATACTTAAATACATGGAATGAGCTCTTTTTTAATTCTATCCGTCCAGAGGGCCTTAAGGCATGGATTAAGAAGGCAAGGCGAGCAGATACCAGGATGAATATATGGGTGTCAAGGGAAACGAATTCAAAACAGCTTATAAAAGCGTTCAGTTCTCTGATATATTAAACTTTGTTTTTTTAATGAATTCAGGGCTTGCAACTAATTGAAAGGATTTAGGAGATGAGAAAAAGATATCTTTCCGTAGGGATTTGTCAGATAAAACAGGGTCATGACATAGAGAAAAATCTTGCGAGGGGACTTGACATGATAGACGAGGCAGCCTTGAAGGGCTCCGAGGTAGTCGTTCTCCCTGAGATGTTTATTACACCATTTGAAGCCTCTTCTATGCGAGACGCTATGTATTTCACCCAGGAAGCAATACAGAGACTTAAAGAGAAAGCAGCCACCCACGGGATATATATTATTGGTGGGAGCCTGCCATACGATGCAGGAGATGGGGAATTTTATAATAGGGTCATGGTCTTTGATCCAACAGGGGCCTTGATATACAGCCATGATAAGATTCACCTCTTTGACTGTAGCCCACCAGGTGTTCCAGGGGTGAAAGAATCAGATATAATAAGGCCTGGAGAGAGATTGGACACCTTTAACACCCCATGGGGCAAGGCATCTGCGATCGTATGTTATGATATGCGCTTTACCCCTCTTATCCAGATATTGGCGCAAAAGGAAATCATAGTGTTGTTTGTGCCTGCTTCATTTTCTTTATCTACGGGCAAGGCACACTGGAATATGCTGGTAAGACTTCGTGCGGTAGAAATACAGGGTATTGTGGTGGGTGTACAGCCTGCTTTTAATCCTGAATTGGGATATGTCCCATACGGACATTCCATGATAGCATCTCCATGGGGTGATGTTTTGTTTGATGCCGGCGCTGATGAGGTAGTAGATGTGGTAAGGGTGGATATGACGGATGTCGTCAAGATAAGGAAGGCCTTCCCTTTGCTGGCTCATACCAGGCATGATTTGTATACTACGGATTGGCGGGGGCAGCCATGATAGAGATCAGGGGATTGGCCAAGTCATTCAAGGGCGTGAAGGTTCTTGACAATCTTTCGCTTGAGGTGCCGGAAGGGAAGATTACAATAGTGATAGGGCCGAGTGGTTCGGGAAAGACAGTGTTGCTAAAGCATGCCCTTGGGCTCATCAGGCCCGATTCAGGGCAGATACTGATCGATGGCAGGGATATAAGCAGCATGAATGAAGCTGAGCTTAATCAAACAAGAAAGTCTTTCGGGGTATGTTTTCAGGATGCCGCCCTGCTTGATTCAATGACAGTTGGTGAAAATGTTGCCTTTCCATTGAAGATCCATACAAAATTTACTAATGAAGAGATTGCCCGCGAGGTTCAGTTGCGCCTCAAAGAGGTTGGTCTCTCAGGTATAGAGGATAAGATGCCCTCTGAGATTTCAGGGGGGATGAGAAAGAGGGTGGGGATTGCCCGGGCTATGGCCCTAAACCCCAAGGTGTTGTTTTTTGACGAACCCACGACAGGGCTTGATCCTGTTATGAGTAATGCCATAAAAATTCTTATTCGTGAGACGCAGGCCAGATCACAGGCCACATGTCTGGTCATCAGCCATGACATAGAGGCTGCCCTTGACCTGGCGGATTTTATGGCCATGTTATATAATGGGAAGATAATCTTTGAAGGAGACACTGGGTCCTTTAAGGATATAGCAGATCCTATTGTCAAGCAGTTTGTCCAGGGCGATATCGAGGGCCCGATCAATCCGATTCAATAGAATAGGCATACATCCCTTAAGTTATTTGGTTCCATTGGTGATACGCTCGTAAAAGCAAACTGAGCATGTCATTGCGAGGAGCTTCAGCGACGAAGCAATCTCAAAAGAAAAGGAGAAGATTATCCGTCCAAGACGGTATCTTTGAGATCCGCGACATTTTTGATTTTCTCTTCTGTTGGTGCTATAAACATTTCATGCCGTGCGAAAACACGCACTCATAGATATGGGAGGTAAGTTAAATCGTTAATATGAAAGGCCTGATTCTAATATAATGATTTGTATAAGTAGAAAACCTCTTATCTTTTCTTATACGCATCAAGGAAGTCTTCTCTTGTGATCCCGGCCTGGGTACAAATCGTTCTCAATGTAGAAGCTTTTATTATAGGGTGATTTGGCATAGTCAAGGGAGTTTTACTTCCATCCGCATTTTCTCTTTTCATAGAAACATGCTCTTTCTCCCTTACTATATGAAAACCCAAGCGATCAGGAGCTTTTATTACTTTTCGCTTTGGCGCATCAGCGGGAAACTTGGCCATTAAACTTAAACCCCAGCCTCAGCAACAAATGCTTCGAGAATTGGCGGATCGACATCCAGAACATCTTCGCCAAATGTT
>JAYEFR010000083.1:0-2505 GCA_034716155.1 Thermodesulfobacteriota bacterium | reverse complement strand
GAGCTTTTATTACTTTTCGCTTTGGCGCATCAGCGGGAAACTTGGCCATTAAACTTAAACCCCAGCCTCAGCAACAAATGCTTCGAGAATTGGCGGATCGACATCCAGAACATCTTCGCCAAATGTTTCAATATGAAAACGGATTGCGGATTTGACATCAGAGAGGGCTTCTTCATATGTATTTCCTTGACCGACTACAACGCCCTTAAGTCCTAAAGGATAAGCCACATACCCATCAGGATGCTTCTCAACGATAATTTTATATTGCCTCATAATACCCCCAATATTTGATCTTTTGCTTCTTTAATACATATTCAAACACTTTTAAAGAGATCATATCAACCCTTTTAATCTTAGCCTCACCTGGCAGGAAGAAGTTTATCAAGAAACGCCTCAAAGTCCCACTCCTTCAAAAATCACCAATTGCACTCACAATGTCCGGAATCCATCCTGATCACCCGCTTAGGACAACTCCAGGGAGACCCATAACATTTTGATTTTCTTTATTGTTGGTGCTATAAACATTTCATGTCGTGCGAGAACACGCACTTATAGATATGGGAGGTAAGCCAAATCGTTAATATGAAAGGTCTGATTCTAATGTAATGATTTGTATAAGTAGAAAAAATGATGAACACTGACACTACTTTTTTTACAAATGAACCCGGTTATGCACTGGTTGACCGGTTCAAAAAGACGTTAAAGTATGTCCAATACTTTGATGTATTAGTCGGGTATTTCCGTACCAGCGGATTTTATCGGCTGTACGAATCCTTTGAATCTATTGATAAGATCAGAATTCTGGTTGGCTTGAATGTGGATCAAAAGGCCTGCGAGATTATAGAAACAGCGCGAAGCCAGAGATATCTTGATTTTGAATCACACAGCAAAACCAAACGTATGTTTATTGAACAAACAGCATCTGAAATGGAAGACTCGGAAGATTCATATGGAACTGAAATCGGGATCAGAAAATTCCTGGAATTTCTGACGACAGACTGCCTAAACAAAGAACAAGATATCGCTGATGGCGGCAATGGGAAAAAATTGGAGTTCCGTGCTTATCCCAGTGAAAACATCCATGCCAAGGTTTATATCAGCCGATTCGACAAAGACAATTTGGACTTTGGCAGGGTAATCACCGGGGTCAAAGGCATAGTCACCGTTCTTGCGAAATTTTAAAAAAAGGCTATAATGAACAAGTATAGGATTATCGCAGTGCCCTGGGGGGTGGCAAGATGAAAAGCATTCAAATAAAATCAAGGGTAGGCAAAGACGGCATTTTACGCTTACAGGTGCCGGCAGATATGTCAGATCAGGATCTTGGAATATTATTGGTGGTACAGCCTGTTACTCAAAAATCAGTGGATATGCCGGAGTCATCTAAATGGCCTGCGGATTTTTTCAAGGTTACCGCAGGGGCATTCAAGGGCATGCATTTAAAAAGAGAAGCTCAGGGTGGATACGAAATTCGGGAGCCAATGTTTTATGGCAAACAACAATAAACACAAGAGGAGGAATTTTTATGCATAACACAGAGTTAAAATTAGCTGAGATTAATAAAGACTTAGCCCTTCTTCCTGAGAGCAGATTAGATGAAGTCAAAAACTTCATCGCCTTTATTTTATCTCAAACCAAGGATAAAAGAAGGAAAATTGTTCAGATGAGAGGCGTCTGGAAAGGTAAAGGGTTTGAGAGGCTGGATATAGATAAAGAAATTAAGGCCGTCAGACAGGAAATGTCCGAGTCTATCCGGAAAAGAAAAGTATAATCTATGGAATATCTTGCAGATACAGTAGCGATTATCCGACATTTTTCCGAAATAGGGAAGATTGGGGAAAAGGCATTTGAAATTATCAATGGCGTTGAGAGGGGAGAACATCATTGTTACGTTTCAACAATTTCGTTGGTGGAAATTCTGTATCTATCGGAAAAGAAACGAATACATATCAGCCTTGGGAAAACACTGGGAAAGATAAATGAGTCGGAAAATTATTCGGTTATAAGTTTGACGCCTCAAATCGTTAAGCTTGCCGAATCTATTCATTTTCCTGAAATCTTTGACCGGCTTATCATATCGACTGCAAAATGCCTCGGGGTTCCTATACTGACAAGTGATAAAGAAATTTCCAGCACAACCTTTGTAGAAACCGTATGGGAATAATCGTAACAATCTTTGAAAAATGTGGCGCTTTATCCTTCTGGTTACACATCCGGGGGGATAGGGCTTACCCTGTTAAATAGACGAAACATTTAACAGGGTAAAGGTGAGGGGCACAGGGTAATTATGGACAAACAACCAGCCATTAATCTGATCAGCAATACATTCAACTGTGCTTTCAATGAGGACAGGTTCTCAAATTTTGCACGAAACCTCCTCAACGATATTGATGAATCAAAAGCCTTTCCGTATTTGCGGGGCACATACATTAAGGATTCCTTTAAGGGTCACATCAAAAAATGGTTCATCCCACTAAAGCGTACTTGGCTTCGTGAAGGGCCAAG
>JAYEFR010000082.1:0-65271 GCA_034716155.1 Thermodesulfobacteriota bacterium | reverse complement strand
ATTTAAGGGCAGCAGGTATAGATAGAATAAATATCAGTCTCGATACCCTTGATAAGGACAAATTTGCATATATTACCAGAGTAGATGCATTAGATAAGGTTTTATCTGGTATAGAAAGTGCGCTGAATGAGGGGTTTTCCCCTGTAAAGATAAATGTTGTTGCAATCAAAGGTTTTAATGATGAAGAGATCCCGTTATTTATAAGGCTTGCGATGGATAGACCCATAGAGGTGCGTTTTATAGAGCTTATGCCTATAGGCTGTGCAGGTAAATTTGGTCCTTCTAGTGTAATGGAATCTTATGAGATAAAACAAATCATTGAAAGATCGTTTGGCGAAATGGAGCCTATTGCCTCAGGTCTTGGGCCTGCCCAGGTCTTTAGGTTGCCTGGGGCAAGAGGGAAGATTGGTTTTATCTCCGCATTGAGCGATCACAGCTTTTGCAATAGATGTAACCGCATACGCCTTACTGCAAATGGTCACCTAAGACCATGTCTGCTCTCTGATTATGGTTTAGATATATTGGGCCCTATAAGAAAAGGCATAACCGGCCAAGCCTTGGAAGAGTTAATAGAAAAAGGTGTAATGAGCAAACCCATCTCCTACAGGCAGTCTTATAACTGCAATGGCAGGGCAATCTCTTTAATGAATGAGATAGGTGGATAACACCCTTTTAGAATTTATGCCCTGCATCCAGGGAGTCTATAAATTTACTAAGAGAGAGAAATTCCTCTTTGAAGAGAATTTTGTTTGTATTAAGGAAAGAAAGGCCCACTGTCTTTTCCTCGGGTTGGGCAGAGGCTGTCCACACTACCTTACAGTATAAAGGGGTATCAGGGTCTAATGGGGGAATATCCATATGCAGGCGTACTACTGTACCTACGGGAAGTATCGTCCTTGCAATGCACACGCCACCTTTGCTTGCATTATTTATGGTAACCTCTTGGTTTTGATCTTTTAGTTCTATAAAACCGAGTACATCTTTTAAAGGTTTGCGTGCAAAGGATCTCCTCTCTTTAATATAAGGCATATTGGTATAATTAAAGGAAAAGGATGCTTGTGTCAAGTTGTGAATCATGAGTTTGCTCGTCATGCTTCACATTGGCTCTGATATGTTAAAAGTTATTGTAACTGCTCGGGTTATTAGCCTATCCACCTAAGTAGTTACAAATTATCGAGATATCTCCGATACCTGGCCATATGTTTAATTATATTTACGGCCTCTTCCGGAGTAGAGAGGGTGGTAACACTCCCATAGCCATCTATCCTATTTACAAATCTTGCATCATCTCCACCAAGAGAGATTGCTATGATAGGTTTTGATGTCTTTTTTTGCAGCCTTGCCATCTCTGTAAGGAACCTTTTTTCTGTATCAGAGCGTGCTTTTATTATAGAGTCAATGGTCTCTCGCCTGAACCTTTTGCCGCTGATCCTCTCTTGATTTGCTAAGGTAGCTCTATAGAAAGAGGTTTGTCCTATTATACCCAGAGCGATAATAGAATCAACCTTATCCCAATTGGCCAGCAGATTAAGGGCATGTATGTGAAGATCCGGGTCTGGCTCTCCCACTAAATCTATTGGATTTGCCCTATTCCAAAAGCTTGGCAGTTCGCTACTCAGGTCTTTTATAATGTCTTCTGATAGTGTGGGGATTTCAAGGCCCGCACCTTCGCACTCATCAGCAGTGACCACACCCCAGCCACCACCCAAACTCATAATACCAACACGATTACCCCTTGGGATAGGAAGGATTGACATAGCCCCTGCTACGCTTAGCAGTTCCGATGGGCTATCCACCTGAATAACCCCTGCCTGTTTAAAGACTGCGCTATATACCTCAAAGGAACCTGCCATAGAACCGGTATGAGATTTGGCTGCCATTGCCCCGGTTGCTGTCCTGCCTGCCTTTAGTGTTATTACAGGCTTTGCCTTTGTTATCTGTCTTGTAACCTCCATAAATGTCCTTCCATCATCTATGCCTTCCACATATAGCGCTATTGCCTTCACTTCGTCTCGATGGCCAAAATATGAAAGGATATCTGTTGTCTTTAAGAGCGCCTCGTTTCCTGTACCTGCATAGATACCTACACCAATGCCTTTAGACATAGCCCATTGGATGATCTGAACCCCTAGGTTCCCGCTTTGAGAGATTATACCAAGTCCTCCCTCTATAGGGCTTAATGGGGCCCCCACAGCCACAAGATTGTTATGTGCTGATACAATCCCCATAGTATTAGGACCTATAAAGGTAAGATCCCCTTTAGAGGCGATCTCTGAGATGCGTCTTTCCAATTCAGCACCTTTATTCCCTACCTCGCTGAATCCCGATGTGATAACTACTACCGCGTGTATACCTTTGGCAATACAATCCTCTAAGATACTTGGTAGAGAATTTGCGGGGATGGTGATTACTGCCAGATCCACATCTTCTTGGATGTCTTTCAGGCAGTTATATACCTTAAGCCCCATGATAGATTTTTTATTCGGGTTTACAGGTAGTACCTTTCCCTTATATCCACCACCTAATATATTGGATGTTAACAAAAAACCCCATTTGCCTGGGACATCAGAGGCGCCTATTATTGCTACAGTATTTGGGAAAAACATCTTGTCTAGATTATGGAAAAGCATTTCATCTTTCATAATATCACTCCTAGCTCCCTTCTTGTTATGAACGTCAGCCCTTGTGTAAAGAGGAATACTCTTATTCCAAAAATGTTTTTGGGGTCAATAGCTAACTTATATTTAGCTATCAGCATTTAGCTATCAGCATTTAGCTATCAGCTATATATATAAAAGACAACATGGTTGTGAAAAGTTGACGGCTTTCTACGCTGATAGAAACACTTTAATTGACAGTCCTTATCCAATGCTATATATGTTTTTTTATGAGGGTCTTGTATACAGCTGAAGAGATCGCTGCAAGGGTTGATCAGCTGGCAGATGAGATAACAACTGCTTATAAGGACTCCGATCTTGTGGCTATAGGGATATTAAAGGGTTGCTTTGTCTTTATGTCGGATCTTGTAAGAAAAATAAAATTACCCCTAGAGATGGATTTTGCGAGACTAGCCAGCTATGGCGATTCCGATAGCCCTTCCGGGCAAGTAAAGATCTTAAAGGATATTGAGATAGACATAGAAGATAAGAGCATTTTGATAGTAGATGACATAATGGATACAGGGCATACACTACATGTGTTTAAAGAACACCTTATGGCAAAGGGGGCGACCTCTGTTAAGATTTGCACACTAATTGATAAGAATTGGCGCAGGCAAGCACACATGAAACCTGATTTTACAGGATTTTATCTGGAAAAAGGATTCATTGTAGGCTATGGTTTAGATTATGCAGAAAAATACCGAGCCCTACCAGAGATATATGTATTAGAACCTCAAGACAGGGAGTAGTTTATGATAATAGAATGCCCTAACTGCCAGAGTAAATTTAAAGTAGATGACAGCATACTCACAAGAAAAAAGATCAGGATGCGATGTAGCATATGTTCTCATGTATTCACGTTCGATAGACTTAAAAATATGCCTTTAGAGGAGGAAATAGAAGAGGTTCTAGAGACACAAAAAGATGTATTACAAGAACAAATTGAGGGCCCAGCTCAAGAGGACAAAGAAAAGGCAAGCGATGAAGAGGCTATTCAAATTCAGCCCGAATCTGTTATAAAGGAAATTGATTCTATCTTGGGATCAGATGAGCAATTAGGAATCGATCAAGTAGATACACAACTATCCTCCAAGGCAAAGAAAAAAGGAAGGAAGATATCCTTATTGGTTGTATTGATAATCTTGATAATAATAGGTATCTTAGCATGGTTTATGAGGGAGAGATTGTTTGAATTATACAGCCCACCGGAGGATACAACCCAGGGCATGCTGGAAAGGGGGCCCTTCTTTAATATCCCTGAAAGTAGTGTTACCTATGAGATACTCAACAACTATAAAGAAGGTACGGTGCTGGTAATAAAAGGTATGGTTAAAAGGCTTACGAAGCGTCCGGTGGATTATATTCTTGTCCAAGCAAGGGTTTATGACCGTAATAAAAATCTTATAGCCTCACGTGATGTTTATGCTGGGATTATTCCTAATTCATCTGAATTTACAAGACAGGGAAGTAGTGAGATAAATGCCTTACTGGACTCTAGGCCTGCAGATATAGAGATGTCACCTTTACCGGTTGATATACCTTTTGCAGCCGCCTTTTTCGGTGATGCAGCACTAAGGAGCAAATCGTTCCAGGTAGAGGTAAAGGAATTTCATTGGCAGTAAGAGATACCCCCATCGAAGACAAACTTAAGGTAGTAATCAGTTTATTTTCCCTTCTATTTATAGTGGGGACTGTTGGCTTTCATTTTATAGAAGGCTGGGGGGCTCTGGATTCTTTTTTTATGACCCTTATAACCATTACTACTATAGGCTATAGAGAGGTTCAGCCATTATCAAGCGCCGGCAAGGTCTTTGATGTCTTTATTATCTTTATAGGGGTTGGAACTGCTGCATACGGTTTTGCAACAGTTGCCCAATTTATTATAGAAGGTGAAATACAAAATATTTTAGGGAGGAGGAGGTTGAATAAAAAGATAACAAGCATGCAACAGCATTATATTATATGTGGTAATGGCAGGATAGGATGCCTTGTGTGGAAGGAATTGCAGGCAAATAAGCGGCCCTTTGTAGTGATAGACCCAGAGCCTTCCGCCGTACACCCTTTGGAGATGGAGAATATACCCTATATACTAGGTGATGCCACAAAAGAGGAGACCCTGATAAAGGGAGGGATCGAGAGGGCCAAGTGTCTTATAGCAACGGCGGCATCTGATGTGACAAATGTGTATATAACACTTATTGCAAGGGAACTAAATCCAAGCATCTTTATCCTTGCCAGGGCAGAGACCGAGGATTCCACAAGGAATATAAAACGGGCAGGTGCGGATAGGGTAGTCTCTCCATATATGATAGGTGGGCGGCATATGGCTAATATAATCTTAAAGCCCACAGTGGTGGATTTTGTACAACTGGCAACAGGAGGAGAAAAGCGGGAAGACTTGCATATCCAGATGGAGGAATTTAAGATAAATGCCTCATCTGCTCTTATTGACAAGACATTAAGAGACTCTCCAATAAGGAAGGATCTGGAGCTGACTGTAGTAGCTGTAAAGGGTGGTGAAGGGGATATGATATTTAATCCGCCTGCAGAATACTCACTATCTAAAGGGGATATCCTTGTCTGTATTGGTGAGATGAACGCCCTGAAATCCATGAGGCAGCTGACTGGTGGTTAATATGAGGTTTATGGGCATTGATTATGGCACAAAAAGGATAGGTGTGGCTATCAGTGACCCGTTGTGCACAATGGCGCACCCACTTGAGGTAGTTGATGTGAGAGGAGATAATTCCCACATAGAAAGGATCAAAGACATTGCAAAGGGATATAACATAACACACGTAATCGTGGGGCTCCCATACAATATGGACGGAAGCATAGGAGACTGTGGTAACAGTATTATAGAATGGTCGAGGCAATTAGAAGAGAGCATTGGTCTACCGGTAACACTTTGGGATGAACGGCTCACCACTTATGAGGCTCAAGATCTTCTTACCCGTTCTAATGTACGCAGGAAAAGGCAAAGGCAGGTTCGTGATAAGATAGCAGCCGGTTTTATTCTCAAAGGGTATCTTGATTCACTAAGTACATGAAGGATTGCAGGGGCTTATTTTTCTCTATAGTATCCTCTCTTATTATAATAGGTGTTATCCATATCTATGTTTTCATAACTACACCTGTTTTATTAAATGCACCAGTAGACATAAATATCAAAAGTGGCACAAGTGCATGGAATATTTCTAAAGAACTTGAGGAAAGAGGTGTTGTTTCAAATGCCTCGCTCTTTATGCTTGTGGCGCTGTATTCTCAAAAGGCCAGGCATCTTCAGGCAGGGGTATATGTATTTGAAGGAGAGCTTTGTCCTAAAGGGATTATAGACGCCCTCTTTCGTGGGAAGACCATAAGGTATAAGGTTACTATCCCTGAGGGGTCCAATATATTTGATGTAGCAGATGTCTTGTCGGCTAAAGGCCTGGTCGACAGACATGAGTTTATAAAATTAGCATGCTCAAGGCAGACAGCCGAATTTTTTGACTTGGATGCCCCTGCCATGGAAGGATATCTCTTTCCGGAGACCTATTTTTTGTCTCCTGACATGACACCTCTTGAGATAATAGGGATAATGGTAACTCAGCTTTATCACTTTTATACTCCAAATCTTGCAAACAAAGCAAGGGAGTGGGGGCTTTCGGAGAATGAAATTATTACACTCGCGTCCATTGTGGAGAAAGAGGCGGTGTATCTTCAAGAGATGCCTATAATCTCTGCTGTGTTTCATAATAGATTAAAGAAAGGCATGAGATTGCAGTCAGACCCTACTGCTATATATGGTATAGAAGGTTTTCAAGGGAAGATATCAAAGAAGGATCTCTTGCGTGATTCGACATACAACACATACAGACATTCCGGCCTTCCTCCAGGGCCTATATGTAATCCGGGCGGGAGTGCCATTACCGCGATACTTTATCCTGCCAAGGTGGATTATCTGTATTTTGTATCAAAAGGAGATGGGCATCATGATTTTTCCTCTACACTTGCAGAGCATAACAAGGCAGTAAATAGGGCCCGCAAGGCTAAAAAGTAGAACATCAAATTTATTTCTAAAGTAATATGGAAGCCCCTTCGATATAACTATAGATGAGACTTGCAAAGGTAGCCATTGTAGATGATGACGAGGCAATCTTAGACCTTATAGAACAAATCTTAAAAGAAGAAGGCCTCGATGTAACTCGTAAACATCAGGCAGAGGCCCTTTTGGAGATCCTTCCGGAGGAGACGTTTGATCTCATTATATCAGATCTTGTACTTCCCGGGATTTCAGGCTTGGGTCTGCTGGAAGAGCTTAATATAAAGGGGTATGATGTCCCTTTCGTCCTGATTACAGGCTATGCATCCCTGGATTCAGCTATAGAGGCTATAAATCGTGGCGCTTTTTATTATATAAAAAAGCCATTTAATATCGAAGAGATAAGATTCGTGATAAATCGGCTCAGACAGAGGCAGGGATTAATAGAGGAGGTGTATCATCTTAAAGAGGAGATAAAATTGCTTACGCAAAGGCTGGAGGGAAAGGAAGAGGTTTATGCACCCAAAGTGCCCAGGCAGTCCCTCGAGCATTTTTTGAGGGGGCATTACGAAGCAGGGAAGGTCTTCTCAGCAATTGAACACCTTGGCCACCTGAAGGCGGAAGGTCTTATTACAGAGGATGAATTTGGCGAATATAAAGGAAAACTTCTCAAGAGGATTGCTTAAGTGACAGACAAAATTTTAATTGTAGATGATGATCCTGGGATACGGGATACCCTTTCAGATTTGATCTCTATGTTAGGGTGTAAGCCCTTTACTGCAGAAGATGGGCTTAGTGCTATAGCCAGGTTTAATTCAGGGCCCTACCTGTGTGTATTTACAGATATAATGATGCCTAAGATGACAGGGCTTGAGCTTATAAAAGAGATTAAGGCACGAGATATGGCTACGCCTGTAATAGTAATAACAGGATATGCATCCATTGAGATAGCTATAGATGCAATGAAGTATGGTGCCTCCGACTTTATATCAAAACCATTCAGGGTCAAACAGATTGAGTATATATTAAATAAGGTAAAAAGAGAAAGGACTCTTTTAGAAGAAAACAGGAAGATTTCAGATGTGCTTGCATGGCATCGCCTCATAGATAATCTTGCAGGGCAGTTAGAAAAGAGGGTTCAGGAAGTAACGGCACTCCAAGCCATATCCGAGAGGATCACCTACCTCGGCGCTATCAAGGATTTGGTATCAGCCATGATTGATGTAACTTCAGATATTGTGGATTCAGGGGAGATCTCTTTCCTTCCTTTGAATAAACAAAAAAAGATGTTTATAGACCCTGATGGAGGAGATGGCTTAACTCTAACCCCCGATTCGTTGATAAGAGGGGTAGTGAGATACAAGGCGTCGAGCGCAATGGGAACCTCAGACCACATAAGCGTGTTACCTTTGATGATAGAAGGGCAGATGTTTGGCGCTTTGAAGGTAATTACCGCTAAGAAGCTCAGTAGTGATGATGAAGGAAAGATCGTATACCTACTTCAGAGGGTAGCAGAACGTATGGAAAATGTAGTCCTTTATGAAGGGCTATATGAAAATGTTTTAGCTACCTTAAATACTATGGCAAAAATATTAGATGCAAGAGACCCTCATACCAGTCAGCATTCTACCAGGGTTACAGCCCTTTCTATGGCTATAGTAAAGGCCCTCAATATTCCTGAGGATACTACGGATATCCTGCAAGCAGCCGCGTCATTGCATGATATAGGCAAGGTAGGTATACCGGATAGAATACTATTAAAACCAGGCAGTCTTACACCTGATGAGATGGATGTTATAAAGAGACATCCTGATATTGGAGCGGATATACTCTCATCCATTGTACCAATGAGACATACCGTAGAGATTATCAGGCATCATCACGAGCGATATGATGGTAAAGGCTATCCTAAGGGGCTTAAAGGTGGTGACATTCCATTTTTATCCAGGGTGATCGCTGTGGCAGATTCCTTTGATGCCATGACATCTGACAGGCCTTACAGGAAGGCCCTTCCCCTTGAGAAGGCCATTCGTGAGATAGCCAGGTGTAAGGGAACCCAGTTTGATCCTGAAATTGCTGAGGTCTTTATCCAGAAGGTAGCCAGATCTAAGGTGTGATGGTTATTTTAAGCCAGGAGGAATTTCAGATGTGCCAATAGTCGTCTGAGGTTCTACCAACTCCTGCACAGCACCCATACGGGCATTCATGGATGTCAATTCCTCCGTAAGTTGTTGGATCGTAGCCTTTAACATCCGGTTTTGTTGTAAGATTTCCTTTTGTGTTGTTGTACTGGATTTTAAGCTTGCATTTTCTTCTTGAAGGACTTGTATCTCTTTTTCCATCTCTTTAATCTTAACCTCTGTCTCCTCTGACACCTCGGAGGCCACCTTCTCTTTCTGCAGCATAGCAATTTCATTTTCCAGGGCATCTACCTTCTGGATGGTTTGCCGGTTTTTATGCTCTATTGTGGCTATGTAATCGATGGTCTCTTTTAGCATGTTTTTATAATCAGGAGCCTTTTCTCTGTTTACACCCCACAAGAAATACCCGAGGCCAAGCCCAATAATAAACACTACCACAGCTAAGATAATAGGGGCTGTCGAGCTTTTATTCTTTTTTTCCTCCATGGGGAACCTCCTTATAGATTATATTTGTCTTTAGAATACAACTGTTCTATACTAGTGTCAAGGACTTGCTAAAATATTAAATATGAAATATCACTTAACCTTACAACGGCATCTAGCATTTTTGGTACAATATATGGTATAAATTGAGTAACTATAACACAACATATTGTTTGGAGTATTGGAGTATTGGAGTATTGAAAAGATGGTGGGCGTTTGCCATTGTTCTGTGTGCGCAATTGTGCATCTAGTGGGATGGCTTTTAAAATTCCAGTACTCCAACATTCCATTACTCCTACTCCATAAAACTATACGCAGAGGACAAAGTAATTTCATAACCGTTAACGGTTATGAAATTACTAAGTGTCATTGTAGGATTAAGCGTTATGGATATATTGATTATAAAGTTGGGTTCTTTAGGTGATGTGATTAATACACTGCCTCTCGTGATAAACTTAAAAAGATATATGCACGCAGATGTATCCTGGGTTGTTGAGCCACTTAGCTATCCCATAGTTGCAGAACACAGTTATGTGGATCATGCAATATTGTTTGACAGATATAATTGGGCAGAGGCTCTTCCTGGTCTTATAAAACAGCTCAGGTGTAGAAATTTTGATGTAGTATTGGATCTGCAAAGGATCATAAAATCTGCTCTATTTTGCCAGGCATCAAAGGCTAAAAGACGCATAGGCTTTGATAAAAAAAGGTGCAAGGAATCGAGTTATCTGTTTCCATTCGAGAGGATACCGGAATCTGATCCGAACACCCATATGGTATTCCAATATTTGGAGTTTGGCAAATACCTTGGAATAAAGAATCCGGATATCAGATGGGATATCCCTGTAAAAGGCATAACGCCGTATAATCTTCCGGATGACTATGTGGTATTGAATCTTGGGGCTACCAAAAAAGCAAATAGATGGAATGCAAAAGGGTTTGCCGATCTAGCGAAGGGCATTAGGCGGAGATTTCAAATGGTCTCTGTACTTACGGGGGCAAGTCAGGATATCCCTATGGCAAAGGAGATACTAACCATGGCAGATAGTGAAGTGATAGCCCTTGTTGGAAAGACATCGGTCCTGGAACTAAAGGAGGTGCTGGCCGGCTCTAAGGTGGTGGTAAGTTGTGATACAGGGCCTATGCACCTGGCTTCTGCCATTGGAAAGGATGTAGTTGCCCTGTTTGGACCATCAGATCCAAAAAGGACAGGGCCATTTAAAGGACAGGTCATCCAAAAGGACGTGGGGTGTAATCCGTGCAATGCAAGAAGGTGTAGCAATCCTATATGTATGGAGGCAATTACCTCAGATGATGTAATAGAAAGACTAGAGGAGTTATGGTCAGCATAATCATAATAACACTGGGCCAAGATGAACATCTTATCAACTGTATTGCATCCATTAGAGAAAATGCAGGCTGTGATTACGAGATTATAGTCGTGAATAATTTTGCCACTTCCCTTAATATTCCAGATAAAGACATTACTATTATAGAGAACAGACAGAATCTCGGGTTTGCCAGGGCAGCAAATATGGGCATAAGGATAGCTTCAGGCGAGTTTGTATTATTATTGAATGCAGACACCTTGCTTATTACCGATGTAATAACCCCTGCGCAAAATTTTATGAAGGGGCATCCAAGGGCTGGAGTCTGTGGGATTCAGCTTGTCTTTGGGGATAGGAGACTCCAAAATTCTGTAGATGTTATACCAACGCTTACCACTCAACTCTTGAATAAGGCCCTTTTAAAGATTATCTTTCCTGTGTCCTATCCAAGCAAGCGCTCCAAGTTTACATCCCCTGTAGAGGTCCCATCTGTCATTGGTGCGTTTATGATGATAAGGAGGTGCCTTATAGATGAGATAGGTCTCCTTGATGAAGGCTTCTTCTTTTACTTAGAGGAGACAGACTTTTGTAAAAGGGCAACAGATCATGGCTTTGAGGTATGGCACCTGCCTGGGCTCAAGATCGTTCATTATCAGGGCTTGAGCGCAAGAAGGCTGGATACCCAAAGGAAGATAGAATTTTATCGTTCTTTGTACAGGTTTTTCCTGAAACATAAAGGCATATACAACACTATAATGCTTTATATAGGTATGCTCCTGAAACTTTCATTAGAGATTGGTGCGAATCTATTGATTTCTTTTATCCCTGATATGAGGAAAAGATTAAAGCGATCTTTTGTCCTCCTTTTATGGCACCTAATAGGTATGCCGTCTACATGGGGGTTGGAAGACTTAACTCTAAGATATAAAGTTATAATGAAAAATGGATATAAGTGGTTTTTAGCCAAAAAAGCACGGGTCCCACCACAAATCATAGCCCCTAATATATTCATGGAGTCATCCGCCTGGGATGTAATGAATCGATCCAGGACGACCTTTGTGAAGAGGGGATACCTGGATAGAGATTTCATATATCTGAAACGATACAATTTTAAGGGGATTAAAGACACCATCAAAAATGTATTTCGGAAAAGCAGGGCGCTTAATACCTTTGAAGGGGCCCTTGTTATGGATTCCTTGGGAATGCGCACACCCATGCCGGTATTCGCCTGTGAGAAGAGGGTATTTAGGGTGCTTATCAATTCATTTATTGCGACATACGGTCTTAATGCATTAAACCTCGTAGAGTATGTAGAGCAAAAGGGTATTAGTGATGAAGAAATATTAGCCCTCTCTCATTATGTAAGACATATCCATGAGATGGGGTTATTGCCCGTGGATCTAAAGGGAGATAATATCCTTGTTTCTCTGGATAAAAAAGAATTCTTTTTAATAGATTTGGATAGGCTTAAAAGGCGTCATTTCTTGGGAATCAGGCAGATAGCGAAAAATTTAAGCTATTTAAATGCATCGCTTACGGAATTTACCCCCCTTGAGAAAAGAATGTTGTTCTTCAATGAATATATAAAAGGAAATACATATCTTGAGGCAAAGAAGGATGTCTTGTTGAAGATGATAGATGAGTATACAAAAAAACGGTTAGAGCAAAGATATAGCGCTTAGGCTAAATGATATAATAAATTTCGGGATCCCCCAATCATCTTGATTCTCAAAGGCTTTAATAGGATAGTGTATCAAATTTTTGCTTTTTGCCTTTTATTATTACATTTACTTTATTGGGGATACATATAAGGCCCTCTCCTGTATGTTCTATTTTGCCGGTGAGCACACATATCTTATTAGGACACGGAGATGACTTCACAGATACCTTACAGGATTTTATTGCCACCACAGTATATCCAAGCGGGCCTGGCACGTTGATAGTGGTATCTTGATCAAGTGAATAGATCCCTAAGAGGCCGTTCATGTTATAGATTTCCACTTCCTGCCCAAGGGATGTTCCTTTGAATAAAAATATGGCCCAGATCAAACAGGTGGTAAGGATAGAAGCGATCATAATTTTATCTGCTATAGTAGTCTCTTGAAATATATTCATTTGGTTATTTATATATACTCCTAAGTAACTATTCTTGTAATATGTTGATTCTACTCAATACCACATGGTTACTTTTTGACATGACTCGGGACACCCACTGGCCCGAGTGGGTTGCTAAATAATCTGTACCTTAGCCCAACAAGGGCACCCATAGTAAAGCCGCCTATATGTGCCCACCATGCAATGGAAGTTTGAGAGCCAATACTAAGATAGCCATTTGCACCCTGAAGGATAAACCATCCTAATATGAATATAACAGATGGGACTTCTACTATCTTTATAAAGAAGAATATGGGGATAATGGTTACAATCTTTGCCCTCGGATAAAAGATAAGATATGAACCCATTACAGCAGCAATAGCACCAGATGCGCCGATTACAGGGATGTGAGAGTGAGGATAGATGGCAGTATGTGTATAAAAGGCGACAAATATAGCGAGGCAGTAAAAAACTGCATATCTCAACTTGCCAAATGCCCTTTCTGCACCCGGGCCGAATACATATAGAAAGAGCATATTCCCCAGAAAATGGATGTAGCCGCCATGGATGAATCCAGATACAAAAATGGCCTTGTGGATACTAAAAAAGTCGCCGTTACCTTTTGTAATCCACATCGAGATATCTAAAGGGCTTGTGCTGTACAGCTGTATGATCTCAGGGCCTATTGTGATTTCTTCTACAAACATGGCTGCATTTAACATAATAAGGCTTAAGGTAACAAAGGGGATGCCTTTTGAGATAGTAGTGTCCCTTATAGGAATCATATGTTATTTTATGTTTCTTCTATGGCTGGTATACAGCAGAGGAATTCGATATCACTTTCTTGAGCCTTAATCTGGTGGGGGGTATCAGGCGGGATAAATATTGCCATACCTTCTTTGAGTTCCGCCTCTTCATCACCCACAGTGACAGTGCCTTTACCAGATATGATATATATCTCGTGTTCCCATGGGTGAGAATGTAATGGACTGAACCCATAAGGTTTTATATGAAAGTGTCTCATATAGAATATTGGGGCACCTTCATCCTTGCCTATCAGAACCCGTTTGCTTACGCCTCGGGCATTACTTATATCTGTGGTCTCTTTTACCTTCGATATATGACGTGCGATCATTTGCTCCCTCCTTTAGTAATATCTCCAATTATCGTAACTACCCAGCTATTTAGGTTGAAGACTAAAGGCTGAACCATTTCAGCCATCCCGCAACGCTCGAATCAAGCCATTTAAAGGCTGAATACCTAGTTTTGTGTGATCACGCATTAGAAACCTTCTACCTTCCACCTTCAGTCTATCCACCTGAGTAGTTACTAATTATTTAACATAGTCTTATCTGATTTTTCCAGTACTATGATTGCCACATCAAAGGGGGGCTGGACAAACCCGGCATATTTAATTAAAAGACGAATTCCATGAGAGAAACAGGTTTTTTACTGATAATGGTAGTCGTCATTACCGCAGGGTTGATATTTATCCTGGGTGATAATCTGAGCTGGTTAGGGAGGCTGCTAGGGGATATCAAGATAATAAGGCCTGGATTTAGGTTTTATTTCCCCATGGCCACTTGCATATTGATAAGTATTATCATAAGTTTCATTCTTTATTTCTTTAAATAGATATTTTTATTTGTAGCACAAATCCTAAAAGGTGGAACCATAAATGATTATAGAAGAGTTTATTGGATGGTTTTTAAAATACAAGTCAAAGGCATACCTTAAATTTGAGGAACCTGATAATATTTTGCTTCCGCCAAATCCACCATTGGATAGCATAGAACTCTATGTGCACATACCATTTTGTAAAGAACTGTGTCCGTATTGTTCTTTTCACAGGTTTAAGTTTCATGAAGAGACTGCGCGGCTATACTACAAGGCATTGAGAAAAGAACTGAAGATCTACAAGGATATGGGGTATAAATTTGGAGGGGTATATATTGGAGGGGGGACCCCTACGATTATGATGGATGAGCTTGTTGATACTCTATCTCTTATACATAAATTGTTCTCGCCAAAAGACATATCTGTAGAGACAAACCCGGATCATCTACACAAAAAGGATATAGCCTTACTGGTTGATATGGGGGTTGGCAGAATATCTGTAGGTATACAAAGCTTTGACGATACCATCCTAAGACTTATAGACAGGTATGATAGATATGGATCCGGATTTGAGATGAAGCGTCTTGTGCAAGATGTCATGGGGGATGTAGGGACACTAAATCTGGACATGATATATAATTTTCCAATTCAGACGCCAGCTATGCTGGAGCATGATCTTGATGTGATAGAAAAAATTGCCCCGGACCAGGTTACATTTTATCCATTGATGGTACCTGATGCCACCAAGAGAAGGATGGAGAAGATCATGGGGAGGATAAGCTATAAAAAAGAGGCTGCCTTCTACCGCATGATTCAAGACAGACTGGCTGATGGTTATACACCAAGTTCTGCATGGTGTTTTTCGAAAAAGGATTTAGATATGATAGATGAGTATATAGTAAACTACGATCAATATGTTGGAGCAGGAAGTGGCTCTTTCGGTCTTGTGGGCAACACCATCTACTCTAATACATTTTCCATAAAAGAGTATGCAGAAGATTTAAATTCAGGCAGACTCCCCTTGAAATCGAAAAAGATATTTTCCATAAAGGAGATGGCTCGATATCACTTTCTTATGAGCCTCTTTGGTTTAGAGATGGGAAGGGCCCTTTTTAAGGAGAGGTTTGGTTGTGGTTTATGGTCTGCCTTATGGGTCGAGTGCTTATTCTTTCTTTTAATAGGGGGTATTCATATGGATAAAGACATCATCAGGGTAACTGAAAAGGGTATGTATTACTGGGTTATTATGATGAGGGAGTTCTTTATAGGGGTGGATAACTTCAGAGAGATAAGCAGGAGAGCGCTTCTTAAAGAAGATTCTCAGTTTGGAAACACGGGATCTTTCGATTAACTAATCTAACCTGCATGTCCTTTTGGACACAACGAAGAATGAAAATGTATTTTGCCCTGAGCGATCGTTTAGTTCTGTACTTATACCTGTCAGTAGTTTTTTTGCTCGTTGTCCGTTGTAATAAACCCTCCAAATAGGATGATCTCCTTCCAATATACCACTGACAACTAACCACGGACAACGGACAAGTATTTTCATATAAAGGCCTTAGAGTACGGCATTTTCTAATGTTTCCATAAGGAAATCGATCTCTCTTTTTGTCTTCAAATTTCCGGTGTACATTTCATCGATTACCTCTAGAGAGTGTATAATAGAGGAATGCCTTCTGGAAAAGGTCTGGCCGATAACCTGTAAGGGCTCTTTTGTGTAGTGCCTGCATAGAAATATTGCGACTTGCCTTGGATATACAATCCCTTTCTTTCTTGACGGGGAGATTAATTGCTCCTTTGAGATCCCAAAGTTTTTTGCCACAAATCCCTGGATAAACGGGATGGATATCCTTTCCCGCCTTTCAAGTGTTCCTTCCAGGAGTTCTTTTACCATATCCAATGTGATTTCTCTTTTCATCAAAGAACTCATAGCAGATACGGTCAGCACTGCACTTTCTAGTTCTCTGATATTATTCTTTATATTCTCGCTAATAAAGCCTACTATATCATCCGGAAGAGATATACCCTCTTTTGATGCCTTACGTCTTACAATATTGGCCCTGGTTTGTCTGTCAGGCCTCTTTATATCTATTACCAATCCAGAAGAAAATCTTGATTTTAGGCCTTTATCCATATAGGGGATTGATGCCGGAGGTCTGAATCCCGAAAGGACAACCTGTTTATCATTACTCATAAATTCATCTAGTATATAGCTTAGCTCCATTTGAGTCTTTTCTTTGTTTTTGAATAGATGTACATCATCAATAAAAAAGACATCACACTTGCTACTATACGTGCGTTTGAATTGATCAATACGATTATTTCTAACAGAATACACATATTCTGCGGAGAAATCTTGAGCTGTGGTATACCTTACCGTAATATTTGCCTCGGACTTTATCACCTTATTCCCAATAGCGTGCGCAATATGACTCTTCCCAAGGCCTGTATCCGAATAGAAGTATAATGGACTGTATTTGCTTAGAGCCTCGTCAGACACCGCCATTGCTGCCTCATATGCAAAGGCATTACACTTACCAACCACAAATTCCTCAAATGTAAATTTTGGATTGAGCCCTCGTACAGGTGAGGGCTTAGCAGCAGAGGGGAGAACCATTTGTATGGGCTTGTTTATAGAAGATGACTTTTTATTGGAGCCTTTATTAGAGCGCACAGAGAATTCTATGTCCGCAGATTTACCAAGGAGTTTTTGTATCTCATTTATAATAATGTCTTTGTGATGTTGATGTATATAATTGAGAACAAAAGGGCTTGGGCAATATACCATAGCAGACCCATCCTGTATGCAGATATCCATTTGATCTATCAGCGGTTTTTCTGAGGGATTTTTTACTTTTGTCTGTATTAAGTCTTTTATATGTCCAAGACCTGGTTGTTTGTTCATATGCCCCCCATATAAAATTTGTTTACCACAGTATATGTTGCCATGTATCTTACTTTCACAAGATGACGTCAATCTTCGACTCGGTCGATTTTCGTCATTTAGCACCAAATAAAAAATTCCCCTTAATAGAGAGATACAAAAGTTAATGCACTAAGATCGCTAAACTTTTTATGGTATTCCACATAATATTGATTTACATTGTCATAAGCTCATATTCTAAGGTTTTCTACATTTTGTAGACAACTCATAATTTGCTAAATCTAACTTTTCCTTTAAAATTCGACCCCCTCTGATAGAAAACCTAGATATTCACTCATGTTTTCTATGTAAGCACTAAATTTTTTTATTTTGATTTAATGCTGATTGCTATTTTCATATAAACGAAGCATGAAAAAGTATCCAGAATCCGGAATGCTTCCGATTGGATTATTACGTGTATCCTAACTTCTGAATTCTGACTCCTGACTTCTTTTTCATATAAACTGCCATGGCCTACCGGCCACAACTAACGATGAAAATATTTTCGGGATGAGAAAAACATTCATCCCTGAAAACCGACCCCTGATCCCCGACCCCTATTTTCATACAAACAGTTGATGGGTTATATATATTTTAACTCCTTAAGGCGCCTTTTGAGTGCCAGAAGTGCCCTTGTTCTGTGGCTGCGCTGATTTTTGCCCTCAGGAGATAGTTGTGCAAAGGTCTTTTTTGTTTCAGGATCGAAAAAGACAGGGTCATATCCAAAACCACTAGTGCCCGCAGGTTTGTCCAGGATAAAACCGGGGTAGACCCCTTGTGCTGTTATTACATTACTATCAGGCATAGCCAGTGCTACCACGCATATAAATTTTGCCCCTCTGTCTTTTATACCCTTCATACACTTGAGCAATAATCTCCAGTTATCTTCATCAGTCGCATTCTCTCCGGCAAAGCGTGCAGACTTCACCCCGGGCCTCCCGCCAAGGGCTGTAAGACATAGACCGGAATCATCAGCCAGTGCATTCATTCCTGAGGCTTCTGCCCAGGCAGTGGCCTTTTTGATTGCATTTTCTTTGAAGGTTGATCCATCTTCTTTCACAGTCATAAACATATCCATATCGTCAGGTGTTATTATAGTGATTGTTGTATCGGAAAGGATGTCTGAAATTTCTTGTATCTTTTTCTGGTTTGTGGTGGCAAGCAAGACCTTCATTTCAGACCAAGTATATTCAACTGTTTTTGTATGAGTTTGTGAATCCCTTCTTGTGCGATTCCGATAAGTGTTTCCATCTGTTCTTTTGAAAAGGGCCTGCCTTCAGCAGTACACTGTACCTCTATAATATAATCTTTTCCTGTCATAACTACATTCATATCCACATCTGCTTTTGAGTCTTCTTCATAGTTAAGGTCTAAGAGGAGATCTTCTTCTACTATACCAACGGAGATGGCAGCTACCTGATCATGGATAGGGTTTTTGGCTATCATGCTATTTTTGAGTATCCACGAAATGGCGTCATAAAGAGCCACGTATGCACCCGTGATAGATGCAGTTCTTGTCCCCCCATCTGCCTGTATTACGTCACAATCCAGTAAAATGGTTCTTTCCCCCAGGAGTTGAAGATTCACTGCTGCCCTTAATGCTCTTCCTATGAGTCTCTGGATTTCATGTGTTCTTCCCTTCATCCTACCTCGAGATGCCTCCCTTACAGAACGTGGGGATGTTGAGGCAGGGAGCATGCTATATTCCGCTGTTATCCACCCTGTCCCAGTATTTTTCAGGCGAGGTGGCACCCTCTCTTCTATATTTGCTGCACATACTACCTTTGTATCTCCTACCTCTATAAGGCAAGACCCAGGGGCGGTTTTAAGATAATTGCGGGTCAAATGCACATACCTCATTTCTTCCGGCTTTCTTCCATCAGAACGGAGGCTGATTTTTGGTCTAGGGGTTCCTTTTTGTTTAAGGATTTCTTCTATGGATGCCATTTATTCCCTCCACCATAATTTATTGGCGGGTATATTATTTCTGTGTCTCCTTTAAGTCAAGCCCTTAGAAAATATTTGATTGTTGAGCTTGACACCGTTATGACGAGCAGGTAAATCCTTGTAATATTGGGAGGATGATTTTGTGAGGGGCTTAAAGAACCTTATGATACTTATTGGAGTGTGTGCCGTTTGTCTTGTATGTATGGTTCCCCTTATCCTTAACCATGGTTTATGGCAAGGCCAGGAGATATGGCTCTTGGAGGTAATTAGAGAGTTACACGGGGTTTTTCCCCTGGTGCCGGAGTTAAATGGACAGATCCTTTCTGATCAAAACCCTGTAAATATTATTTTACTATCCCTTATTCCTGGAGATAACATACTTGTTTTCAGATTTGTTGCCATCTTATTAGGCCTCATAGTCGCGGGGAGTGTCTTTATCTTTTGTCTTGTGCTCTGGAATACCTGGACAGCTTTGTGGTCTTCCCTCTTTACTGCTACCAGCTATGGCTTTTTAATTACGTATTCGTCATTAAATGTGTCGGCCATCCCTTGCACATGTTCTATAGTTGCGCTCATGATGTTTTTTACAGCATACCTGAAAGGTGTAAAGCCTGTGTGGTATATACCTTCATACATCATGGTCTGCCTTGCCACTATTACGGGTGGCTGGACTATGCTGGCATTCGTAGTCTTTAGCGTAATATTCCTAATCCTGATCGATCTGGCCCCTGGCAGATTCTTAGGTATAATGCCTATCACAGGTGTCTTTATATTCTGCGTGGTTCTGTTAGGGTTTTACCTTGTATATAGAATTGCCGGAGGGCCTTCTTTTGTATCTGGGGCATTATCTCACGGCCTTGATATGGGGTTTTTCAAAAGTTCATGGGCGCTCATTAAATTTGGCCTGCCGTGGTTTCCCCTCGTAATACCGGCATGGGCCTATGAAATAAAACCAGATGAGGACGGCGCATGGAAGAAGCTCTTACCTTCGAAGATTGCACTTGTAGTAAGTCTTGCGATACTGTGGTTTTCTCAGCATTGTGAGCCAGGCTATGCTGTCCTTGCTGTGCCATTTATTGGGATACTTATAGGTTACTGGGTCGCTACAGGCCTTAAAGGTGTTTCTCGTATCCTTAAGGTTAAAAGATGGGCTGTTATATCTGCCGGTCTTATTATCCTTGCAGCAGGAGTGATAGCTATTATCTGCACTGATACAGATAGCTCTCTATATATAAAGCAAGGCATAGCCATAGGGGTCCTTGGTTCTATTGCTATTTGTCTTGCGTGGCTAATTCACAGGAACCGATTGGCTCTGGCCGTATTTTTAGAGGTCCTCTCTGTTATTGTCGTATGCTGGGCATACTCCTTCATAATGCTACCTGCAAAGGACATCGTATATAACCCTGAGCAATATATAAAAGAGATATCAGGCCTGCCCCTTTTGGTGTTTGAAGATGATATGTATATGAGGGGCTACCTGGGATATGTAGGGGCATCTCCGGCAATAGTAAGCAGAGATGTGGTCCCCTTTGGCAACAGCTTTTATTTGGCTGTATCCACAAAGGATTTGGGTGATCTGATTAAAGAGTTAAAGGGCCGTATGGATATAGGGGTAAAGAGTAGTTTTAAGTCCAATCGCGTATATGCCTTGCTTGCTGTTACCTCGAAATTTAAGCCCGGGTCTGGGCTCTAGGTATGTTTATATAAAAAATACTCGTCCGTTGTCCGTAGTTAGTTGTCAGTGGTATATTGGGAGGTGATAATTATATCTGAAGGTTTTACAACGGACAACGAGCAATGGACTACTGACAAGTATATGTACAAAACTAAAAAACCACTCAGGGCTAGATATATTTTCATCCTTAGTTGTGAGAGCCTTGCAGGTATGGGTGTTTATGAGAAAGCATCTTTATCCGGTCCTTTGCATAACTCTTTAGTTTTTTGTTTGTTTCAGTCTTTAATACCCTTTTATAGCATTCTAGTGCCTCAGGCACTTCGCCCATGCTTGTGTAGGCATCTGCCAGGTCTTTTAAGACTACGGGTGGACAGGAAGACGGAACGCTCGCCTTTTTGTAATATATTAATGCCTGTTCTTTTTTATTTAATTTCCATGCACTAAAGCCAAGCCTGTAATAGATAAGGGCGCCATATCTTGCTCTGTTTACATTACAAGAGGTGGTTATATTTTTGTATACTTGATATACATTTATAAAGTCTCTTTCTTTCCAGTAGGCATTAGCCAGCCCCAATTTTGCCTTGGAGAGATCATGCTTTAGTTTTAGCGCCTGTTTGTAGTTATGTATGGCGTTATCGTATTGTTCCATCATCATTTGAGCAAGCGCCAGATTGCTTATGGCCAGATAATCATAAGGGAGCTCTTTGATTGCATTTACGCAAAGTTCTTGAGCTTCTTTGTATCTCCCCAGTTTTATGTATAAGACAGAAAGATTTACATTGGCAGGACTTGAATTTGGGTATTTTGCCAGGGTGTCTTCCCACAGTGAAAGTGAATTTTGCCAGATGCCATTTTGCCTTATAGTCATCGCACTGTATGAACATATAATTATGGATAGCAAAGCAATAGAGACAAGCCTTAGCAAGTCCGGTGACAGCCTCCATACATTTATACGTATATCCCACAGTTTGCTAAGGATATAGGCTATAAATACACACCAGGTCAAAGAGGGAAGCAGTGCATACCTATCTGTCAGTATTTGAGATATAGGAAAGATATGTGATACGGGCAGCAAAAATATATAATACCAACCCACAAAGATGGGATATATATACCTACCTTTAAAGAATGCCCATACACCAGAGGCAATAAAGAAGATATTTACCACTACAAAAACCCATGCCTGCCATAGGTGGGGATCTGCATAAAGCCTTATAGGATAGTCAGCTGCATAATTGATGGTTAGGGAGATAAGCTTGATATAACTTGCCAGGATTTGAGATACAGCCAGCAGATTGGTCCCAAATGAGCCGCCATGGTAGGGTTTTATGCCACCAACTGCAGACATCATGGATATGAGCCTGAACATCATGGGGGCTACAATGATTACTAGAGGGATATATACAAGGAGCCTTTTTTTCCAGTATGACGTTCCTTTGTCTTTTACATAAAGGCATAAGTCAATACCAAACATTATTAAAGGGATCATCAAGGCGGTGGGTTTGGAGAGGGCTCCCAGAATAAGGAAGACAATGCTGAGGATATAATGTCTTTTTCTACCGGATATTGCCTTTAAAAACGATATCAGACTCAAAAACGTAAAGATACCAAGCAGAGGTTCTTTTCTTGCATATAACCATGTCACACTCTCCACATGTACAGGGTGCACGGCAAATATGAGAGATGATAATACTGCCCATAGGAAGGCCTTTTCCTCTTCGATACCAAAGGCTTGCAGCAGTTTCAAAAGGAAGACCCAGCAAAAAACTATCATTAGATAATAGAGGAGCATGCTGTGCAGATGCATGCCGAAGACAGCCTTATTTTTCCAAAGGCTAAAGTCTATCATATATGATATATCCCTAATCGGTTGGTATGTAGAGCCTGGATGGAAGGACAGGACTTCTTTTAGGTTATCAATGGATATCTTGTGGATGGTGGGTCTGCTAAAGAGTGCTGGATCATCCCAGTTGGTTGGGGCATTATCGAGGGTATTATAGTAGATACCAAATATTAATGCAGCAAGTATAACCAAGAAGAGAGCTCTTGGATGTGCCGGCCTTTTAATCCTCTTCCCAAAGTCTTCCAAAACGTCTATTCCACCAGTCAGATTTGTCTTCTAGAATTAATCTACACGGACAGTTCTCTATGAATTTAACTAATATGTCCTTTGCCTCGGTAATCTCTCTTGTTTTATCATTATCTCCACCTTTATCCGGATGCATCTTTTTTATAGAGGTTCTCCATGTAAGCATCACCTCTTTATATGTGGCAATATCATCCAAGCCAAGGATTTTTCTTGCCCAATTGATTTTTTCTTGAGTAATCCCTTTCATAATACAATTAAGATACCATCTTATACATGTTCATACAAGGCTGGCAGATGAGCCAGGCATATGAGTGGCATTATACTCTGAAGGTGCAAAGAGCATTACAAAAGTGGCGAAAAACTCCGGGTCAAATTCTTGCGCCATCTCTTTCTGCATGACCTTTAATGCATCAAAAGGCCTTTCTGCAGATTTATAACTGCGCTTGGTAGTTAAGGCATCATATGCATCTGCTATGGCACATATCCTGGCATATATATGTATCTCATCCCCTGCCTTACCAGAGGGATAACCACTCCCATCGGTCCTCTCATGATGTTCTAAGACGATATGTGCCGCCTCCTCTGTCATATCGCCGGTCTCCATTAAGACCTCATAACCCCATCTTGGGTGTTTCTTTATAATATCCCACTCTTTTTCTGTGAGCGCACCCGGTTTATTTAAGATCTCGGAAGGTATCTTTGATTTTCCTATGTCATGAAGAAAGAATCCGGCACCTAAGTTATACATATTATGTTCCCCCATGTCTTTTTCAAATAGCTTGATAGCAAGGGCTGTGGCGAAGATGCCTACGTTTACTGAGTGTGTGTATGTATAATAATCATGCTCGGTCAGCACAAGGAGATTCTTCATTACATCTTGGTCTTCAAGTAGGAGTTTTACCATGGGGTTTATTGTATTTTTCATTTCAGATATGGTTTTTGCCCTCGGGTCTTTGAATACCTCTTCCATGGTATAGGTTGATGATGAATAAAAGATTTTTGCCTTTGTCTTTGGCGCTACATGTGGGTCTGAGAGTATTTTGTCCATATGTTTTGCAGTATAGAGTGTTAGGGACTCTTCATCTGTATCTTTTACATACAGTCTCTTTAGCCCGGAGGCCAGCAGCTTGGCCTTGTGCTCCTCTGTAAAGGCAAGGTCATAACCGGCAAAGAGGACAAACCTGTTTCCTATCCTGATATACAGTTCAAACGCCTTTTTTTTATCTAACTGCATGATCTCTATGGGTATGGGTTTAAAAGACATCCTTTCATATATCGGTACATACGGATCTTATGTTTAGTCTATCTGTACATAATGGCAAGGTTTTGATATATCCGGTGTGATCTATGATATCTTGTTAGGAGGGCTCATGATAGTTTCAAGGCAAATGATGGACTATTCCAAGGCATCGTCTTGGATTCGGAAGATGTTTGAAGAAGGTGCGAGGCTTAAGGCTGAATATGGAATGGAAAATGTATTTGACTTTAGCCTCGGCAATCCTGATGTGCCTCCACCTAAAAAGGTCATTGATGTTATGGGGGATCTCGCTTCTGATATTAATACAGGCCATGGATATATGCCGAATGCAGGTTATCCACAGGTGAGAAAGGCAGTAGCAGGGTATGCATCCAACCTTTATAGGGTAGAGCTTAGCCCTGATGACATTGTGATGAGTTGCGGAGCAGGAGGCGGGATAAATGTTATTCTAAAATCTATAATAGCCCCTGGTGACGAAGTAATGGTCATTTCGCCTTACTTTGTGGAGTACGGATTTTATGTTGAAAATCATGGCGGGGTACTTGTGGCGGTAGAGTGCGATGCCGATTTCTTACCTGATCTGGAAAAGATAAAGAAAGCGATTACTGAACGTACCAAGGCCATCATTATAAATTCACCAAACAACCCGACAGGGAGAGTGTATCCTGAAAAGATACTTACCGGTCTACAGGATGTCCTGGCCGGCCATCCTGACATCCTTGTTATTTCAGACGAGCCATACAGAAGACTTGTATATGACAATCTCCATGTGCCATCAATATTAAAGATTTTGCCGAAATCAGTGGTGGTCACATCTTTTTCTAAGGAGCTTTCTTTGGCTGGTGAACGTATAGGCTATATTGCAGCAGGGGCTGGAATTGCTGAGAAAGATAGATTTATAGATGCCCTGATACTGGCTACCAGGATACTTGGCTTTGTAAATGCCCCTGCATTGATGCAAAGGGTTTTGGGGCAGTGTATTCACTTGAGTGTAGATATAGACATATATAAAAGGCGAAGGGACCTGCTTAGGTCTATATTAGATGACATGGACCTTAGCTATGCACCCCCTGAAGGGGCGTTTTATCTATTTGTCAAGTCTCCCATAGCAGATGACCTGGCCTTTAGTAATGCCTTACTAAAAGAAAAGATACTTGTAGTCCCGGGTAGAGGATTTGGATACAAGGGCTATGTCAGGTTTGCCTATTGCGTGGATGAGGCTACGATAGAAGGTGCGGCGCCAGGGCTGAAACGGGCGGTGGCTTCTTTGGGTGAAGATAGTGAATAGTGATCAGTGAATAGTGAATAGTAAGCAAGGGTAAACCTTCAGTGTAGCACAAGATTGCAAGGCACAAAGTGGCAAAGGCACAAAGCGCCAACCATAAAATTAATAAGGCTTTATAAGCCGCCCATAAGCGCAGGGCTAATACTGAGAGTTTTTTATAAGTAAGATATTGTAGTACTATTCAGGTCTTTACTTTGTGCCTCAGTGCCTTTGTAACTGAATGGTTACCTCACCCTAATTTTTCTGCTGGATAAAGGGTAAGTGAAGTAGTAAAATAAATATGCAGGATATAGGTACGAAGCGCAAAATGATTCATATAAAAGCAGCAAAAGGCTATCCGCCTATATTTGTGGCGGAAGGCTTCACTTGGAGGCTTGCATAAACGAAGCAGTTCGGTTGTTTTAAGTTATATAAAAGTGCTGTTTAGTCAGGGAGGGGGTTGTTTTATGAATAAGAAATTTTTTTATTCTTTATTGGCAATTGGATTGATGGTTTTAGGAACACTGATAATAAGTTGTGAAAAAGAGAGAAAAGGTATTGCAAAGGCAGAAAAACCTCCAAAAATTGAAGAAGTTGAACCATTGAGGAATGCTATAGAGATAAAAGCAGAAGGAGAAGTTTTGCATTATCAAAGAGAATCTTTGTGGGGTGATGAAGATTTTTCTAAGCTTTTAGAATTGAAAGAAGAATCTGAGGCTAAAGAGATTGACTTTTTTAGAAAAACTCTAAAGAAATACAACAGACATGCTGTTACTCCTAAGATAAAACTTGACGAATCAAAAAAGTCAGCAGTTTTTATCTGTGATATAAAAGGTGCAAAAGAAGGCTCTTGGTTTGATTTTGATTGGTTTTTAAGACCGTATAGTTTAGATTTTATTGATAGCCATTTCGAAAGAAGAGAGAAAGAGCTTTACTGGGAGGGGGAAGTTCAGGGAGTAAAAACAACAATAAGCATAAAGTTCCCTTTTCCCATCTCTAATTGCCATGAACATGTCTGGCCGGCGAGATAATGATATTTGAAGGACAGCAACTTCATCTAACACAGCATATACGCTATGAACTTTTGCCCTTGCCCTTCAGGACATTGCTCCCCTCGGTCGCAACGTCGTGTATGCTGGAGACGTTAGACGGAATCTATGCCGCTAGATAATAAGGTGGGAAAATATGCATAATTTGATAATACTATCGCTTTTTTTAATTTTTGCATTAATAGCAATATCCACAGGAATCCTGATGAGATTTAATAAGAAAGACTTTTTAGGGAAAACACCGATTAATAGAAGCTTGTATTTCATTGGTAAGGTTTCAATGGGTTTATCATGGGCGTTTCTTATTGCTCAAGCTGCAAAAATAAATACAGCATCTTTTCCCGTCCCAACATATCTTTCGTGGCTAGGGACTATAATATTCACTATTGCAAGTATCTTTGTTACATTTTCCTTTTATGAGCTTGGTCTATCCAATAGATTTGGGATACCCAAGGAAAAGATAACCCCCAAGAAAAATGGTATTTACAACATTAGTAGAAATCCAATGTATGTTGGGTTTTATTTGATGTGCATAGCATCATGTATTTACGCACCAAATCCGCTCAATTTGTTCTTTTCATTAATCGGCATATTTATTCATCACAAAATAGTTGTTGCCGAGGAAGATTATCTTGAGCAGGAATTTAAACACGAATGGCTGGAATACAAAAAGAAAGTAAGTCGTTATGTATAGATCCGGCAGAGACATCGCCTAATACATATCAGCATACGGCTCGAAAGGCCCATAAAGCCTGACCGACTAAAGGTATTTTCATATAAAGAAGCCCCCACCGGCCCAATCATATAGGATTTTCTATTGTAAAAATCAAAAGCATAAAGGAGAACAAAATGTATTTTACAGAAGTAGATGTTTTAGATGAAACACCTCTTCTTGATATAAAACCTTATGTCAAATACTTTGATGGCCGTAATAATATTGTCTCAGGTGGGCTAGATAAGCATTTTAAGAATGGAAATATTCCAGATGAGACCGTTATAAAATAGTGAGGGGTAAGGTCAGGCACAATTTCGGCAGAATAGGGAAGAATGATCGGCGAAGATTAAAGGTAAGGAAACCCCACTACTTGTTTGTATTGATCTTTAAGGGTTTATAAAGCGGGCAGTAACCACTCATAACACTAGCCATCAATGCACCACTTGCAACCAGCAGAAGGCCGGCTATGCCACGGATCTTACCCTTCAGATAGAGTGCGATAATGGTAGTAGCAACTAATGCTCTAATTATACGATCCACCATACCTACATTGTTTTCCATAGTGCTCCTCCAGTACTATTGTAACCTGCTGATCACTATAAACATCTGCAGTTTTGTTGTCAATTAATAAAAAAAGGGGTGTAAGAATTGGCCAACTCTGATCTGGAAACTCTCCCGTGCCCAAGGGTTCATCTCTGGATTGGTACTAAATAAGGTTTGACCGATGTCTTTTTCTCATGGTAGAAGTTTGTTATTGCAGGTGTATTTGTAATACTTGTGTATATTTTTCCAACCTGGGATTTAGGAGTGCAGAGATGTCCAAACCATTTACAAATGAAGAGGCTACCATCTTTAAGCGGCCAGTGGAGTTGTTGCAGAGACTCATTCGCTTCGACACAACCAATCCACCTGGAGATGAAGCAGGATGTATTACCTACATAGATAATCTATTGAGACAGGTAGGATTTAAGACTACTATTTATGCCCGTGACCCCGGAAGGCCTAACCTAGTTACCCGTCTGGCTGGACAGGGGAGCGCCCCCCCATTACTGCTTTACGGACATGTGGATGTAGTCACTACAGCAAACCAGACATGGAGCAATCCTCCCTTCGAGGCCAGGGTAGTAGATGACTATGTTTGGGGCAGGGGTGCCCTTGATATGAAGGGTGGTGTTGCCATGATGCTTGCCGCCCTGATGCGTGCGAAGGCCCAAGGACTTACTTTGCCTGGCGATGTGATACTTACCGTTGTGAGTGATGAGGAGGCCGGGGGAGATTATGGTGCAAGATATCTGGTAGAAAACCATGCGGATCTATTTAAAGGTATTCGCTATGCCATAGGGGAGTTTGGTGGTTTTACCCTCCACTTTGCCGGCAAAAGGATATACCCTATTATGGTCTCTGAAAAGCAGGTATGCTGGATAAAAGCAATTTTGCGGGGACCGGGAGGGCATGGGTCTTTACCTATTAGAGGCGGGGCAATGGCTAAACTGGCCTGTGTGCTTAGACAGCTGGATAAACATCGCCTGCCGGTGCATATCACGCCTGTTGCATGCCAGATGATTGAGAAAATGGCTTTTTTTATGCCGCTACCTTTAAATCTTATTTTGCGCTCGCTTCTCAATCCAAGGTTGACAGATATAGTGCTGGGCCTGCTTGGAGATAAGGGCAAGGCCCTTTACCCCCTGCTTCATAATACGGTGAGTCCTACCATTATACATGCGAGTGATAAAATCAATGTTATACCGAGCGAGATTGCCATTGAACTGGATGGCCGCTTGCTTCCAGGATATAGCCCTGATGATCTGATGGCTGAGCTGAGACGAATTATCGGGAAAGAAGTGGAACTTGAACTCATTCGTTATGATCCAGGGCCAAATGAGCCGGATATGAGTATGTTCGCTATATTAGCGGATATCTTGCAAGAGGCTGACCCGGGATGTATACCAGGACCTCTTTTGCTTTCAGGGTGCTCAGATGCGCGCTTTTTCTCAAGGTTAGGCATTCAGACATACGGATTTACGCCAATGAAGCTGCCTAAAGGATTTAAGACTATGGAGCTTATTCATGGGGCTGATGAGCGCATCCCTGTAGAGGCACTGACCTTTGGGACTGATGCAATATATAAACTCCTTGGGCGGTTCGGAAATAAATAGAGATATTGTAACTACTCTGTGTGAATAGGCTAAAGGCTGAAGGTTTTTAAGGAAAAGATTTACAAAACCCAATAATAGCATAGCCATTCAAGTATAATACTCTCCAAATACGGCTTTTGCCGTTGGTGGGATATCAGTATCCTTCAGGCTAATAACCTGAGCAGTTACGAGATATTATACAACATGTAGATCTCTTTCTTTGCTTAGCACCCATACACAACCTAAGATATAAGAGTTAAAGGTTTTTAAGAGTAGGTAGATATATTTGCAATATTTAAGTATATATCTCTAAGTTGGAAGCATATCTATGATGCTTGCTTTAGTGTTTGGTGGTATCAATAAGATAAAGGGATTAATAGCTTATGGGAATACCTCTGCTAAATGAAATTATAATCATATTTGGGCTCTC
This sequence comes from Thermodesulfobacteriota bacterium, assembly GCA_034716155.1. Classification (GTDB taxonomy): domain Bacteria; phylum Desulfobacterota; class Desulfomonilia; order UBA1062; family UBA1062; genus JAGGYK01. The sequence goes on along the minus strand of JAYEFR010000082.1, from coordinate 35,439 downwards.
TGTTGTTGTCCTCTATATATTCCACAAACTTCGGATACCGGTAATTGTAGGATTTATCCTGACAGGGATAATGGCAGGGCCTCATGGGCTTGGGTTGGTAAAGGCAGTTAATGAAGTTGAGACCTTGGCTGAGATAGGGATAGGGTTGTTGCTTTTTACCATCGGTATGGAGTTTTCATTCAAGAATCTGCTGCAAATCAGGAAAACACTCTTGATGGGCGGGGCTATCCAGGTACTATTGACCTTCATAGCGGGTTTTGCCACAGCCCTGAAATTCGGCCAGCCCTTTGGGGAGGCTGTATTTATAGGATTCCTTGTGTCCCTTAGCAGCACCGCGATTGTACTCAAATTGTTCCAGGAAAGGGCTGAAATCGATAGCCCGCATGGGCGTACAGGTCTTGGCATCTTAATCTTTCAGGATATCATTGTTGTTCCGATGATGTTGTTGATACCTTTACTGGGAGGGTCTACTGAGAATTTAGGCGGGTCACTCTTTATTCTTATGGTCAAAGGGCTCGGTATTATTGTTTTGGTTATCATTGGCGCCAAATGGATTGTGCCACAGGTCCTGTATCAGATTGCCAGAACGCGAATTCGCGAGCTTTTCTTATTGGTTGTTATTGTAATATGCCTTGCAGTTGCATGGCTCACCTCCATGGCAGGACTTTCCCTTGCCCTGGGTGCATTCATGGCAGGACTTATCATATCTGAATCTGAGTACTCTCATCAGGCCCTTGGCAATATCTTGCCCTTCCGGGATGTCTTTACCAGTTTCTTCTTTGTCTCAATCGGGATGCTGTTAGATGTTGCTTTCCTTCTCCAGCATCCAGGGGTTATCGTACTGATTGCTTTAGGTATTTTTGTATTAAAGACTCTAAGTGCCGGCCTTGCAACAGCTTTACTGGGATTTCCGCTTCGCACTGCGATTTTAGTCGGGCTTGCACTCAGCCAGGTAGGTGAGTTCTCTTTTATCTTGTCTAAGGTAGGGGTAGAGTATGGTTTACTTGCTGGAGGCGCCTATCAGCTTTTTCTTGCAGTCACAGTGCTTACCATGGCCTTGACCCCATTCATTGTAGACCTTTCTCCTCGCGTAGCAGATCTTGTTTTGAGGTTGCCTATGCATGGTAGATTGAAGTCCGGCTTTTATCCTGTAGACGAGATAGAAGATGTGGGCAAAAGAGACCACCTTATAATCATTGGATTCGGAGTTAATGGCAGAAATCTGGCGAGAGCCGCCAGGGCAGGAGGCATCCCCTATGTGATTATTGAAATGAACCCTGAAACAGTACGAGACGAGAAAGGGAAGGGGGAGCTGATTTATTATGGGGACGCTACCCAGGAAGTAGTGCTTGAGCGTGCCGACATAAAGGATGCGCGAGTGGTAGTGGTGGCCATTAACGATCCTACGGCAGCCCGTAGGATCACTGATATCGCTCGAAGAATGAACCCCAAGGTTTACATAATAGTACGAACGCGATATCTCCAGGAATTGAAACCCTTGTATGATCTGGGCGCTAACGAAGTCATCCCAGAGGAGTTTGAGACATCCGTGGAGATCTTTACCCGGGTCTTGAGGAAATACCTCATGCCCAGAGATCAAATCGAACAGTTGATTTCTGAAGTGCGTACAGACAGTTACCAGATGTTACGAAGTATTACAAAAAAATCACCCTCTTTTCTTGATCTAGATCGCTATCTTCAAGATGTTGAGATCAGTGCGTTGCGGGTTGGTGAAGTATCATCTGTAGCCGGAAAGACAGTAGCTCAGATTAAGCTGAGAAAGGAATATGGTGTTACCTTGCTTGCAATAAAGCGGGATTCGCAAATCTTGTCCAATCCAACGGGAGACACACAAATCATGGCTCACGATGTGGTTGTTGTCCTTGGAACACCGGACAAGATTGCCGGGTTAGCGCGTTTATTACTTAATCCGGAATAGTGTAAAATGCGGGGCTTAAGGGGTATTGCTAAAGGTGGAGAATCGCTATCCTTCCGCTTCGCCAAGATGTATTAGCAAAAAACGCTTGAATGTCCTCTCAAAAGAATTAGGGTAGCACCCTGCTTGCTATTGACAATGATTACAGGAATCGTCTATAAAATTGGAAATTTCAGGGAGGTGATTCTTTTGTTGGTATCTTTCTGACAGGTGTGAGTTCCATATCGGTAAGCCTGACATAAAGTATCAGCACTGTTTTATATCAATTGTTATTTTTGAGGTGTTTTGTGATCTGATATTGTCTCCTATGCTGTATTAAGAACTTTATAATTGTGAAAGAAGACATGATGCTAAAGTCGTATTTGAGAAAAATATCTGAGATTGCAACTCGGGGGGATGCAAGGGAAGAAAGTTATTATTCTGTCCTCAAAGGTCTATTAAAAGAATATTCAGATTCAGTCGGCAAAAGGAATATTTATATTACAATCTTGCCAAAAAAGACCGAAGCCGGCAATCCTGATTTCAGAGTCTGGGACGGAACCCAGCATATTGTTGGATACATTGAAGCAAAATCACCAATGGTTGAGAATTTAGACAGGATAGAAAATTCCGAGCAGTTAAAACGCTATCGCAAAACTTTCCCCAATCTGATACTAACCAATTTCTTTGAGTTTAGGCTGTATCGTGATGGCACCCTGGCAGATCAAGTCCTCATCGGCAGGCCATTTGTTGCACAAAAACTTAAAATGATACCTCCTGTTGAAAAACAGGCAGATTTTATCAAATTGCTTGAAAAGTTTTTCTCCTTTTCTCTTCCAAAGGTCTATAGTGCGAAAACTTTGGCAATAGAATTGGCAAAGAGGACACGTTTTTTAAAGGATGAAGTCATTGCTCAGGAGTTAAAAGAAGAGGAAGGAAAAGGTCACATCTTTGGATTTTATGAGGCATTCAGGAAATATCTTATTGGTACTCTTTCTAAAGAAGAGTTTGCCGATCTCTATTCCCAGACCATTACCTATGGTCTCTTTGCTGCCCGTACCCGCTCTGAAAATGGATTTAATAGAAAACTTGCATACGACAACATTCCACACACTATTGGGATCTTACGAGATGTATTCAGTTTTGTCTCCCTTGAAGACTTACCCAAACAAATGGAGTGGATTATAGATGATATATCCGAGGTCTTAGCGGTTACTGATGTAAATGAAATTCTCCATACGTATTTTCATGAAGGAAGGGGCAAAGATCCTATTGTTCATTTCTATGAGACCTTTTTGGCCGAATATGACCCAAAGACAAGAGAGAAAAGAGGTGTCTATTATACGCCAGAATCAGTGGTATCCTATATTGTCCGTTCTTTGCATCACATCTTGAAGCAGCACTTTGATAAACGGGAGGGATTTGCAATCAGCTCGGTTACTGTATTAGATCCAGCAGCAGGCACCCTCACCTTTCTAGCTGAGGCAGCAAAACAGGCAGTTGAGGAATTTGTCTTTAAATATGGCGAAGGGGGGGAAGGGAATTTTATTAAAGAACATATCCTTAAGAATTTTTATGCCTTTGAGTTGATGATGGCTCCCTATGCAGTGGGCTATTTGAAGATGTCTTTTCTCTTAGAAGAGCTTGGGTATAGACTCAAAGAAGATGACAGATTCAAACTATACCTCACCAATACATTGGAGATGGAGGAACTTGCTGAAACAGGGTTGCCGTTTATGGCATCTCTTTCTGAGGAATCTCATCTGGCTGGTAAAGTTAAAAAGGAACAGCCTATACTGGTAATCCTCGGCAATCCGCCGTATTCAGGGCATTCTGCAAATGCAAGTGAAAGGTACATCACAATAAAAACAAAAAAGGGTATAGCAAAGAGAAGAAAGATAAAAACGTGGATAGGAAAGCTTATTGGGGATTACAAGTTTGTTGATGGTAAACCCCTTGGAGAAAAGAATCCAAAATGGCTTCAGGACGATTATGTGAAATTCATCCGGTTTGCCCAGTGGAAGATTGATCAGGCAGGTGAAGGAGTATTAGGATATATTACCAATCATAGCTATCTTGATAATCCCACCTTTAGAGGTATGCGCCAATCAGTGATGAACAGTTTCAATGAAATCTATATTCTTGATCTACACGGCAATAGCCTGAAAAAAGAGAAGAGCCCTGACGGCTCTAAGGATGAAAATGTCTTTGACATCCAGCAGGGTGTAGCCATTGCACTCTGTATAAAAAATCAAGAGAAAAAGAGCGAATGCAAGGTCTATCATTCAGAGATTTGGGGGATGCGAGAAAATAAATACGAGTGGCTTTTAGAGAATAATGTAGAAACAATTGAATGGAATCAGCTCTCCCCAAAATCTGAATTTTATCTTTTTGTGCCAAGGGATGAAAGGCTTTTAGAGTATTATGAAAGATGGCCTAAAATAACTGAGATATTTCCACTTAATAGTGTGGGGGTGGTAACATCAAGAGACAAATTTGTAATAGACTCTGATAAAGAAAAGCTTAAACAGCGGATTAGGACCTTCTGCGATAAAAATATGCCCGATGGCCTTGTAAGACAAACCTTTGAGTTAAAGGATAAATCAAACTGGAAATTGGAAGCTGCACGAGAAGAGGTGAGAAAGGATAAAAAATGGGGAGATTCTATCACAAAGATTTTATATCGGCCCTTTGATATTCGATGGATTTTCTATCACGATGCAGTTATTGAACGTTCACGCAAAAAGGTCATGCGTCACATGATGCAGGGGAATATAGGACTTGTCTTTATGCGTCAGGTAGCATTAAATGAGACATATAGCCATGTTTTTATTAGCCAAAATATTATCGACAATCGGTCATTTTATAGCAACAGAGGAATTATGAGCTTAGCTCCCCTCTACCTCTACCCCTACACAGACAGGAAAGAGCTCATTGGCCACATGGAAAAGGCAGAGAAAAGGCAACCCAATATAAATCCAAAGATTTTCAAGGCGTTATCCGACATTTGTAAAAGTGCAGGTCCGGCGGTAGGTCCGGTAGGTCGGACATTCTTGTCTGACACTAATTTGGAGGAAACAGACAAAAATGTCTGTTCTACCTTGGAGGAAACAGACAAAAATGTCTGTTCTACCAATGACCTTCAAATCACAAGAAGACATCTCCCACACTGGACATTGAAGGATGCAACATATTTTGTTACTTTCAGAACAGCCCAAGGAGATCTATCTATCGAGGAACAGAAACTGGTTTTGAAACACATTATAGAGGGCAATGGAAAATTTTATACACTTATTGCAGCCATTGTAATGCCAGATCATGTTCATCTTTTGTTGACCCCGAAGGAAGAATATAATCTTAGTAGAATAATGAGAGGTATTAAGGGGGCATCAGCCCGACAACTCAACTTAAAAAGGGGGACTTCTGGCTCTATCTGGCAAGAGGAATCTTTTGATAGAATTATAAGGGATCAAAACGAGTTGAACGAGAAAATGAATTATATGCTGAATAATCCAGTGAAAAGAGCATTAACAGAAAGTCCATGGGGGTATCATGGTTGGTATTTCAACGGAGAAACAGACAGAGAGGAAACAGACAAGAATGTCTGTTCTACCAATATTACACCAGAAGAGATTTTCTACTACATCTACGCAATTCTCTATTCGAATATCTACCGTACTCAATATGCCGAGTTTCTAAAGGGAGGTTTCCCGAGAATTCCATTTACAAGAGATTGCAAGATATTTAACAGGATGGCTGAATATGGAAAAGAATTGGTTGATTTGCATTTATTGAGATCACAAGAACTTGATCCTCCCCTTGCCAAATTTCAGGGAAGTGGTGACGAAAAGGTCGAGAAGTTAAGATATGATGAAAAGCAAGAATGTATCTATATCAATCAAAACCAGTATTTTGAAGGGATTCCGAAAGATTGCTGGGAATATCAGATCGGTGGGTATCAAGTTTGCAGTAAATGGCTGAAAGATAGAAAGGATAAGGTGCTATCCCTTGAGGATATAAAACATTACTGCAAGGTTGTTACATCCCTTAAAAAAACAATTGAAGTTCAGAAGGCAATTGACAAGGTGTATCCTGAAGTAGAGAAAGAAACTATCAATCTTGATCTTGAATAGAACAGATGGAAGGTTCAGGCAGAGCCTGCCTTTGGCAATCAACTTTAGCAGAGGACATCTCGGTAAGAGCATGTGGAATTTTCATCCACTTAATAAATATGTAACCAGGGAGAAACCATGAAACTAAATATCATCTACGTAACCACAAAGGATAAAGATGAAGCAAGAAGGATCGGCAAGGAATTGGTCGAGACCAGGTTGGCTGCATGTGTCAATATCATAGACAATATGAATTCCATGTACTGGTGGGAGGGAGAGATTCAGGACGACAGCGAAGCCATCCTTATTGCAAAGACAAAGGAGAATCTGGTACCTGAATTGGTTGAGAAGGTAAGGCAGATGCACTCATACTCGTGCCCATGTATAGTGGTTCTGCCAATCTTAGGCGGGAATGCTAAGTTTCTGGAGTGGATTGAAGAAGAGACAAAATAAAACTACCGTGCAAAGGGGAGAATAGATGATACACGTTGCAATCTTGGTGGAAGATTTGTATGAGGATATGGAGCTGCAATATCCTTTGTATAGATTGCAGGAAGAGGGATTTAAGGTGGATATAATTGGGACAGAAAAGGGTGTGGAATACAAAGGGAAACATGGATATCCCACAAAGAGCGGGTTTGCATCGAATGAGATTAAGGCAGATGATTATGATGCGGTTGTTATTCCAGGGGGGTATTCTCCGGACAGGATGAGGAGATGTCCTTCTACTGTAGAGTTTGTAATGCAGATGGATAGGAAAAAGAAACTGATTGCCGCGATATGCCATGGACCCTGGATGATGGCATCTTGTTGCAACCTGAGAGGTAAAAAGGTAACTGGTTTTTTCTCGATCAAGGATGATCTTTTAAATGCAGGGGCCGACTTTGTAGATGCAGAGGTTGTCGTATGCGAAAATCTCATAACATCAAGGACTCCGGCGGACCTGATCGTATTTAGCAAAGAGATTATAAAGGCACTGAAAAACAGGTAGTGTCAGTAGACCACCACCAGTGGTCAGTTGTATTTCTAGATACTTAGATGAAATACAGACACTGCCGGAAAATAAAAGCCAGTATTTTTTGCAGGTTATAAAAAATTGAGTTATAGGTAATTAATAAAATTAAGGGGATTATGATGGTAAAAAATCTAATACTAAAGAACAGAAGTTATCGCAGGTTTTATCAGGAAGTTGCAATAGATATGGATACCCTCAGGCAGCTCGTTGATTATGCGAGGCTCTCTGCCTCAGCAGGCAATATCCAGCCCTTAAAATATATCCTATCGAATGATCCTGAAAAAAATAGCTTGATATTTCCCCACCTTGCCTGGGCTGCCTATCTTGAAGACTGGCCTGGCCCCCCCGAGGGGGAGAGGCCGTCGGCTTATATTATTATCCTTGGGGACAAAGAGATAAGCCCCTATTTTTGGTGTGACCATGGAATAGCGGCTCAAACCATCCTCTTGGGTGCTGCAGAAAAGGGCATGGGTGGATGCATGATCGCTTCAGTAAATAAGAAAAGGCTTCAGGATGCCTTGGATATACCACCCCAATATGAAATTCTTCTCGTCTTGGCCTTGGGCAAACCAAAGGAGACAGTTAAGATAGAGACAGTTGATTCTACTGGAGATATCAAGTACTGGAGAGATAGTAAAGGCGTTCACCACGTTCCAAAGCGTGCCGTGGATGATATCATAATCGGATAGAGATAACCAGAGTTCATATAATGCATTGTTTTTTGCTTAATAAAAATTATATTAATGTGATATGAATCAGAAACTTGTAATAAGCAATTATGAGCTAGGTATTGGCAGTAAGTAAGGTAAGAAAAAGAAAGGAGGCATATGATGAAAAAAGCAGGTCCAAACATGTTTGCCATACTGATTTTTTGTATAATTTTCGTTCCTAGTGCAGTGTTAGCATATATGAAATATATGAGTTCCGGTGATCCTAATACCAATTGGATCTGGATTATCGCCCTTGTTATTGCGTTGGCTATATCTTCCGCCATTAAGGTTGCGGATCAGTGGGAAAGGGTTGTTGTGTTGCGGTTGGGCAAATTTCTTTCACTAAAGGGCCCGGGGCTATTTTTCATTATCCCTGTTATTGACTCCATACCTTACTGGATTGACCTCAGGGTGATCACTACTTCTTTCAGCGCGGAGAAGACCCTTACGGAAGATACTGTACCGGTGGACGTCGACGCAGTCCTTTTCTGGAAGGTTATTGTTCCGGAGAAGGCGGCTTTAGAGGTGGCTGATTATCGTGAAGCCATAACCTGGGCCTGTCAAACAGCCTTACGTGATGTGATTGGTAAGAGCAAGCTCTCTGATATGTTGGTGGGGAGGGAAAAAATTGATACTGAACTTCAAAATATTATATATGAGCGAATAGAGCCGTGGGGAGTCAATGTGATTGCCGTTGAGATCAGGGATGTGGTCATCCCCTCAGGGTTGGAGGATGCTATGTCGATGCAGGCACAGGCAGAAAGAGAGCGTCAGGCAAGAATTATCCTTGGGGATGCAGAAAGGCAGGTGGCAGAGAAGTTTGAAGAAGCGGCCAAGACCTATACTGATAACCCAACTGCTCTCCATCTAAGGGCTATGAACATACTTTATGAGGGCATAAAGGAAAGGAGTACTTTGGTGATCGTCCCCAGCACTGCTGTTGAAACTATGCAACTAGGCTCTATTGCAGGTATCGCCGCATTGTCCAAGGAATTTGCTCCAGAAAGTAAAATCGAGGCGAAAGATGACAAAGACACGAAATCTCAAGGAGAGATAAAAGAAAAAGATCAGGACACAACACCGATGAACAGTGACTAAGATGCATGTGTAAAATCGTCTCAGGCATTTCGTAAGGATTAAAAAGATTTGCCTAAATCAGGGGCCAATTGTTTTATGACACAAATATATGGGGAGCAATTCCGGAAGGTAACTAATTGAACGCAGCTTGGGCTTATAGGCCTTGCAAAGGTTTATATGTTTAATATATTTATAACACATATTAAATACGCTAGGGAGGGGTTATGATTTCTCAAAAATTAATTGATTTGATAGAGCAACGTGCAGATGAATTGACCAGGCGTTTAATGAAGGATCTTCTTAGTAGGGAAGAGACAAAGCATTACCGAAACCTGTCGGAGGACCGTGTATATGAGCGTGTTCATGATGTGTACAGCAGGTTAGATTCATGGCTTAGCAGGGATAAGGGTAAGACGAATATTAGGAAATACTATACTGAGCTTGGGGGGCAGAGATACAGAGAAGGCATCCCCTGTCATGAAGTTATGATGGCTTTTATGCTTATGAAGAGACACTTGTGGCTGTATATAGTGGAAAATCAAATAATAGATTCTTCATATGAATGTCAGCGATCGCTGGAGTTAAACAATCGTGTAATCCTATTTTTTGATAGGGTTATATTCTTTTCAGCTATGGGTTATGAAGAGGAGAGGGCTAAAGAAGAAAAGGTCTTAGACCGTGGTGGCCTTTTATCGAGGATCTTTAAGTCCCGCAAGGGTTGATATAATTTTGTATTATAGATGCACTTATATTTTTTGATCTCCTGATTTTATAATTTTGGAGGTTGCAGTGGAAGTTGGGGATGTTTTTATAGTTCTTTTTGTTCTTTTGGTATCAGGAGTAGCTGGGGGCTGGATTGCAAAGCAACTTGGGCAGCCTATCATATTGGGGGAGTTGACCGCAGGGGCACTCCTCGGGCTCGTTTTTCAAAATGCTATCCCATTATTGGCTGCGCACGAAGTGTGTTGTGGAGAGTGTCTGCATCTACTGGCCCAGATAGGTATATGTGCCCTACTTTTCGAGGTGGGCCTCGATATACGCCTGAAAAAGGTCATCTCTGTTGGAGGAACCGCTGTATCAGTAGCCTTAGTAGGGATTATTGTGCCTTTCGCCCTTGGTTACTGGATAGCGATAATGCTCTTCAATCTTTCTACAATGGTTGCTCTCTTCATAGGGGCCACATTGACAGCTACAAGCGTAGGCATTACAGCCGAGGTGCTGGATGAACTGGGCATGATTAAATCTGACAGCAGTCTCATAATTCTTAGTGCGGCTGTGCTGGATGACGTGATAGGGCTGATCATCATTGTAATGGTTTCAGGTATGGCCTCTGGTCAATCATTATCGGTGATGAATATACTCCATATCCTTGGCATGGTGGTTGTCTTTTTTGCGATTGTACTTCTGGTCTTGCGCCCCCTAGCCTCAAGAATCATGGATTTGTTTGAAGACACCTATGGTGAGAAAGGCGTAACCATAGTAAGCTTCATGTTTTTGCTTGTTCTCGCATACATAGCCAATGTAATAGGGCTTGATCCTATAGTAGGCGCTTTTATGGCAGGATTAACCCTCTCTGAGGTCAGGCAGCGAAGCGATATCGATCATGCCTTGCGTCCATTCATCAGTGTATTTGCATCGCTGTTTTTCATACTGATGGGATTAAAGATGGACCTTTCTCTCCTTAACCCCTTTGACCCCGGCAACGTACCCATATTGGGGCTGAGTATGGTCCTTATAGCCTGCGCCATAGTGGGGAAATTGGTATGTGGCCTTGTTGTTCCTGCAGGGAAAGGCACTAGACTCATTGTAGGTATAGGGATGTTACCACGAGGTGAGGTGGGTTTGATCTGTGGCGATATTGGCCTTGTATCCGGCGTACTGTGTCAGGAGCATTTTTCTGCCTTGTTGTTAGTGGTTATGGTCACCACATTCCTCGGGCCTATCCTATTACGCGGCATTGTACCTAGCCATGAGAGGCCTGGTGCCTAGAGGGTATTGGGATCAGAAAGATTTGCCAAGAGAAAATATATACTTGTGATCACTATTTAGGAACGACACATAATCTGACTAACTGTCATGTTTCAGCACAGGGCATGACAGTTAGTCAAAAGGTAACCATTCAGGTTCAAAGTTCCGGGGTTCACGGTTTAGGGTTAAGCTGATGAAAGAGAGGTTCGATTCAGAGATGAATGCGGAGTTCATCCGCTTCTTGCAATACGCCGGATAGGTTTTGCACGGAAGCCCAGAGTAAGCGCTATGTCGCCCTGGATGCGCCCAACCGTGAACTGTGAACCTTGAACCTGACAACCGAAGTAGTTACGTCAAAAGATCATGTATGCTTTTTTTCAAAATCGAGCATAAACTCTGCCAGACGCTCGGCGCCCTCCAGAGGCAGTGCATTGTACATAGACGCCCGTATCCCTCCGACAGATCTGTGGCCTTTTAGCCCGACAAACCCTTGATTGGTTGCATTCGATAGGAATTCCTGCTCAAGTTTTTCTGATGGGAGTCTGAATGGTATATTCATCTTTGATCTTGATGCGGCCTCAACAGTACCCCTGTAAAAATCAGACGAATCCAGTATTTCATAGATGGCGGCAGCCTTTTTATTGTTGGTCTCTTCTATCTTTTCGATGCCGCCCGCATCTTCTATCCATTTTAATACCTCATGAACAGCGAATATTGCGAGAACCGGCGGTGTGTTAAACATGGAATTCTTTCCTACATGGGTTGAATAATTGAGCATAGTTGGCGTATCCTCCGGGGCCTTATTTGCAAGGTCTTGCCTTATAATCACTACAGTTACCCCGGATGGCCCCATATTCTTCTGTGCACCGGCATAGATAATGCCAAAGTCTGAAACCTTAATCTTCCTGGATAGTATATCAGAAGACATATCTGCAATAAGAGGAGTCTCTCCTGTATCAGGAAATGTTTGCCACTGGGTTCCATAGATGGTGTTATTTGATGTGATATGACAATATGCGGCATCCACGCTCAATTTAATCTCTGATGGAGAAGGTAGTCTTGTATAGGTTTGATCCTTTGATGATGCTGCAATGTTCACCTTTCCGATCTTTTTCGCCTCCTTTATTGCATTTGTAGACCAGCGTCCGGTATCTATGTAATCTGCGACTTTATCTGGGGCTAAAAGATTAATAGGCACCATGGCAAACTGCAGACTGGCGCCACCCTGTAAAAATAAGATCTTATAGTTGTCAGGTATATCCATGATTCGTCTCAAGCGTTCAGCCGTATCATTTGTAAGACCATCGAATTCCTTTGATCTGTGGCTTATCTCCATTATGGATATGTTAGTTCCTGCAAAATTCAATACAGCCTTACTGGTACTTTCAAGTACTACCTCCGGTAGGACTGCTGGTCCCGGATTGAAGATATACACATTCCTTTTCATCTTGGTTTTTTACCCTCCCTAGTTAGTTTTGATATTTTGGATACTTCATATCCCATATATGAGGATGAGGTAAAGACAATTTTTATTCATCCGCTTCTTTTTTTTATTTAAATCTTAGGCATAGCATAATGCCCAGTATTATGAGCGCTATTAGCGCAATCACACCCCTGATTTTTGGTTATTTATGTTCTGCCTTGATCAATGAGGATTCCTTTAACATAGTACACAGTATTATGTTTACAATCATAAGTCCTGCCAGCACCACCAAAGATGGGGTCATGGAACCTGACACGGTTCTGAACGCATCCATGCCAAAGATAAAGATTATCCCTGAGATCTGTCCGGAAAGTACAAGAAGACCCTGAGATGTGGCCTCTGGTGCCGGGTAACTTACCTCTGCACTGTATTGATAACCTATAGGCCCAGCGCTCATAAAGAAGAAACCTAAAACAAACCCTGATACTAACAGTAGAGGATAACTCGTTACAAAGGACAAACCAATAAGCCCCGGGGTTGCACAGATCATGGCAAGCAGCAAAAACGGTTTTCTCCTGCGATATTTGTCTGATAGAGGTGGTAAGATGGATGCACCAGCAATACCACCAATCATCATAATTGCACCTACCATCCCTGCCTGTGTGGCATTAAATCCCCTTGGGCTTAATATCTGCTCGATCCATGTGCTTACGGCATTAAACATGCCTAATCCTATGAAGAACAGAAGTATAGCGATTATCATGTTTCTCTGTTTAAAGATGTGTTTGAGGCCTTCTAATACCAGGGTTCGTTCAGTCTGGTCAGCGGCGCAGGGTGGGGTTAGTGGGCGTTCCTTCACAAATACGAAAAAGACGATTGCACTTATAATCGAGATAACCCCGAATATATTGAGCATACCTGGTATGGTATATTTGATGGCAAGGAAAGGTGTCGCTGCCATCGCAACAATAATACCTAGGTACTGGAATAAGACTGCAATCCCTGCTGCAGTCGCCCTTTCTTTTAGAGGAAACCACCTGGCTGCCATTACGGTTACAGAATTGAGAATGAATGGTTGTGCTACGGCGATCATAAATGTGGAGGCAAAGACAATCGTGTAGTTATCCCCAAATAATCCCCTGGTAAACCCAAATACACCAGTCAAGATGGCCCCTAATCCTACCCCTTTACGTATACCATAGGTGTCAACCATCCATGAAGCAGGTATAGACAAAAAGAGGTATACGATCATAAAGATCATGGAAAGGAGACCAATCTGCAATGGGGTCACATGATAAAAGTCAGCTGCCTGACCAGTGATAGGTGCAAAGGTAATCCAAAGCATTTGCATTACACCTTGAAGTATTGAATAGAATAAAAGCACTATCCACCTGTAACCATAGACCTTAAAGGTTGTTTCTTCCGTCATTTTAATAGACCTCCTCTAATAAATCATTTAGATTAGTTATCTATATAAACCATGTTACATTAATAAGTCCAGGATATATCCAATCTAATAAACCCGCATGAGCGCAGGTACCCACAACCAAGCATGAGAATATGCCCAGGATGAGAAAAACATCCATCCCTGAAAACCGGCCCCTGATCCCCGACCCCTGTTTTCATATAAACTTGAATCTGATTATAGGATTATGATAATACCCTGTGGGAATAATTATATTACAGGGGGATTATATGGACTTTGCGTTGAGTGAAGAACACAAGATGGTTCAGGACATGGCCGGAAGGTTTGCAGATCAGGAGATTAAGCCTATTGCCGCTGAATTAGATGCGAGTCATCAGCATTCGGACGAAATACTGAAGAAGATGGGCGAGCAGGGATTTATGGGAGTAGCCATACCATCCGGGTATGGTGGTGCAGATATGGATTATGTTGCATACGCGCTTATCCTTACAGAAATATCAAGGGCATGTGCCGGTACAGGCGTGATTATGTCAGTAAACAACTCGCTTTATGGGTTTCCTGTCTTGAAGTTTGGTTCCGAAGAACAAAAAAAAGAGTTTCTAACCCCGGTTGCATCCGGACAGGCCCATGGGTGTTATGGACTTACAGAGGCAAATGCGGGATCTGATCCGTCCGGGATGAAGACCACTGCTGTATTGGATGGAGACACATGGATTGTAAATGGTGAGAAAAGATTTATCACGAATGGGAATATTGCAAAATATGCCATACTTGCCGCAATAACGGATAAAGAAAAGGGATATCGTGGCATTTCTCAATTTGTTGTTGACCTAGAGGAAACCAAAGGTTTTTCTGTTGGTAAGGTTGAAGACAAATTGGGGATCAGGGCGTCTGGTACTGCAGAACTGGTGTTTGAAGATGCCATGATCCCCAAAGACGCTATCATTGGCGATCCAGGGTCTGGATTCAGACAGATGCTCACCACCCTGGATTCCGGCCGTATAGGTATTGCATCGCAGGCCTTAGGGATCGCCAAGGCCTGCCTGGAGGAGGCCTTGGAATATGTTAAGGTGAGAGTCCAGTTTGGAAAACCATTGGAAAGTTTTCAGGCAATCCAGTTTAAGCTCGCTGATATGGCAACACGCATAGATGCGTCAGAGATGCTTATTTTAAAGGCAGCATGGCTTGAGAGCAAAGGGTTGCCATTTGAAAAGGAGGCGGCCCAGGCCAAGATGTTTGCCTCAGATGTTGCAATGGATGCGTCCGTAGAAGGAGTGCAGATACTTGGCGGATATGGATATATAACAGAGTATCCTATGGAAAGGCATATGAGGGACGCAAAGATCACCCAGATATATGAAGGTACAAACGAGATAATGAGGATAGTGATCGCGAGAAACATACTTGGCAAGAGAAAGTAAGATAGCCATGGCCTGCCGGACACAACGAGGCATAAAAAAGTATTCAGAATCCAGGAGCCGGAATGCTTCCGATTGGATTATTACGTGTATTCTAACTTTTGGATTCTAAATTTTGACTCCTGACTTCTTTTTCATATAAACGCGCATGAGCGCCAGCGCTCACAACTAAAGATGAAAAGCATTCTCATGCAAAGAACGCCAACTACACAAAGACACTTTCTTTTTTTATCATTCTTCTTTATTTTCCTTTGCGATCTTTGCGTCTTTGCGTGAGGGAAGATTTTTTGATCTTCTTTGCAGGACCTGTGATCCCTGCCAACCATTTTCACCGTTTAAGGATATGAGCACACTGATGTTGATCTTCAGTGATAAATGTGACCGTATCATAGTATTGCAACTGTCAGATTGCTAAATGTTTATATAGCATAGTACATAATAGGCATATAGTAAGGCTACACACTTTACATATAATATATTGATTATATTATGTTAATATTTTACATAAATTCCACATTTTATGTTGACAGGTTAAGCGTACCTTGTTAAAAAAGGAAGTTATCTTATGATAGATAATCTTGGCAGGTGTAAATAAATAGGACATTTTTTGGTAGTGTGTAGAAATCAACAATAAAAAAAGGAGGTTTTTATGTTGAGGACGAAGGAGCAGTATATCGATGCCTTACGGAAGATGAGGAACAACATCTATGTTAATGGTGAGAAGATCAATCGTGCTGATGAGGTTCAGATGGCTACTATCGACACCATTGGTTTGACTTACGATGAGGCGCAGAAGCCTGAGAATGCAGATTTGCTGACTGCAAAGTCCCACCTTACCGGTGAGACGATCAACCGCTTCACGCACATACACCAGAACACGGATGATCTTCACAAAAAGCAGGATATGACCCGTTTCCTCTGCAGGAAGGTAGGCGGTTGTATTCAGCGTTGTATGGGGATTGATGCCGCAAACGCCATATACAACGCAAGTTATGAGGCAGACAAGCAGAATAATGGCTCCACAAAGTATCACGAAAATTTCAAGAAGTGGCTCACGCGGTTCCAGACAGAGGATTTGATCGGGTGTTGCGCGCAGACAGACGTAAAGGGTGACCGCATGAAGCGGCCCTACCAGCAGGTTGATCCGGATCTGTATGTACATGTCAAGGAGAGAAAGAGTGACGGGATTGTGGTAAGCGGTTGTAAGGTTCACATCTCGGAGGCGTCTGTTGCAGATGAGATCCTGGTTGTTCCGACAAGGGCGCTGACGCCTGATGACAAGGATTATGCGGTTGCATTTGCCGTACCTGGTGACTGGGAAGGAATGAAGCAGGTGGTTACGGTCCACAATTTTCGCAAGCGTGAGCATTTCCCCCGCGGGTTTATGCCTGGTGCGACAGATTCCTATGTAATTTTTGACAATTGTTTTATTCCATGGGAGAGGGTGTTCCTCTGTGGTGAGAACATGCACGGCGGGGCGCTGGCGCTGTTATTTGCACTTTTCCATCGTCACAGCTATTCCGGGTGTAAGCCTGCCATCGGTGACATTATTCTCGGAACAGCTGCTCTTGCCGCTGAATACAACGGTATTGAGAAGGCCGGGCACGTGAGGAAGAAATTTGCTGAGGTTATCTTGACAACGGAATTAGGATATGCAGCCGGTTATACCGCATCTGACATGGGCAAGCCCGAGGTCTACATGCCTGGTATGGGATTTATCCCTATGGTCCTGGGAGTTATATCCCCAATTCCATCTACTGCAACGTGGGTCGCTGCCTGACAGGTGAGGCAGTATACCGTGAGGCAGAGATCCTGACCGACATCTGTGGCGGGATACCGGCCACCTTCCCGTATGAGGGGGACTGGGTGAATCCGGAGACAAAAGATTTTTTGGAGAAGTACGTGATGCGTAACCCAAAGATATCCGCAAAGAATGCTGCCCAGTTCTGGCGTTACATGGGAGACATCCTCTGCTCGGCCACCGGTGGTATTGCAAATGTGGGCAACTATCACGGCGGAGGTTCGCCTGTCATGGAGCAGATCGCCATTAACAGCAGTATGATATCGAGGAGCGAAAACAGCTCGTCAGAGACATTGCAGGGCTTACAAAAGACTAAGAAACTAAAAAATCATATCAATTGCGACTTTGGAGGTATTTTTGATGATTAAGACAGAATTTTGTGACTTAGTTGGGATAAAATATCCCATTATACAGGCAGGGATGGGGCCTTTCGGGACCAACAAATTGAGTATTGCAACGGCAAATGCAGGCATACTCGGCCTCATCAGTTCCAGCGGCATTGCGACGAAAGAGTATCAGCCCGGGGTATACAAACATTTTGTGGAGACAGGCGGCGCATCACTGGAAGACGACGAGAGGACCATCATGAAAAAGATATACAGACAGACCCTGGACGGTACAAGGGAAAAGCAGGGGGTCTTCGGGATCAATGTGATGGTATCTGCGGAGATGAGGGAGCCTGCCGAGATGATTATTGATACCATGATCGAAGCCAGAGAAGAAGACCCTGAGATGAAGGAGCGGTTTAAGGTCCTGGTTTCATCGGCAGGTGACCCGCTTCCCTGGACAGACAAGGTAAAGAAGGCAGGGCTGATATGGATGCATGTTATGCCGTCGGTCAAGGCTGCATTGAGGTGCCAGAAGGCAGGTGTTGATGTGGTTATTGCATCCGGGCATGAAGGGGGGTTCCATACTTCATGGGAGCCGGTACACTCCATGGTGTTACTTCCCGCTGTTGTTGATGCATTGTCTGGTTCCGGGATTTTTGTTGTCGGCGCGGGCGGATTTTGTGACGGGAAATCCCTTGCCGCAGCATTGGCATTGGGTGCATCGGGTGCACAGATGGGGACGCGTTTTCTGGCCACCAAGGAGAGTGATTTTGTCCAGATGTGGAAAGAAAGTGTTGTAAAGGCCGGAGACAGAGGAACGCTTGTTGCCAGGGGATTTGTCGGGCCGGCCAGATGGTTAAAGACACCTAGAAGCTTAAAACATCAGGAGGACACGATTAAGATGTCTCCAGGTGTGTTTCTGGGAAGACCGGATGATTATTCTACAATTCCAATGGACTTGATAATAAACGAACTTGAGGGCATAAATGCTACCTACACAGGTGATGAGGAAAAGGCGCTTATGGCAGGGGGTGAATCTGCGCAGCGGGTAAATGACATGCCTGCAGTAGGAGAAGTTATAGAAAGAATCGTAAGGCAGACAGAAGAGATTATTGAAAATCTGCCAAAGAGAGTCTTGGTGTAAGTATGTAAATTACAGGTTGCGGGAGGCATTATACGTTATAACTGAGGCCTCCCGCAGATTCCCGGATAGACCAGGGAGTTTTGAAAATTGAGCATTTCTGTTTTAAAGTATACTCAGAGAGAAAGGAGGGGTTATGTCTAAGTTAGATTTTGACGGAAGGGTGGCAATCATAACCGGTGCAGGTGGAGGACTTGGCAGAGAGTATGCGCTGGATCTGGCAAAAAGGGGAGCAAGGGTCGTTGTCAATGACCTTGGTAGTGCACTGGATGGTTCGGGTTCCAGCCGGAATGCAGCAGATGTTGTAGTTGAAGAAATAAAAGCGGCAGGCGGCGAGGCCGTAGCGAATTACGATTCTGTTTCAACCATACAAGGCGGTGAAAATATCGTAAAGACCGCTGTTGATACGTTCGGCAAGGTAGATATCCTTGTCAGCAACGCCGGGATCTTGAGAGACAAATCATTTCTTAAGATGAGAGAGGATGATTGGGATCAGGTTATTGCCGTTCATTTAAAAGGCGCCTTCTGTGTTACGCAGCCGGCAGTTAAAATAATGAGAGAAAATGGATACGGGAGGGTCGTCTTTACAGTCTCAACGTCCGGGCTTTACGGAAATTTTGGCCAGACAAACTATGGCGCGGCCAAGATGGGCATGGTGGGGTTGATGAATGTCCTGAAACTTGAAGTAGCTAAATACAATATCAAGGTAAATACAGTTGCACCAAATGCAGATTCAAGGATGACAAAAGGTGTCTTCCCCCCGGAATTCGCAGCGAAGGTAAAGCCTAAATTTAATGTGCCTATGGTGGTATATCTCTGTTCCGAGGAGAACCAGGAATCCGGCATGATATTCACCATGAGTGGTGGCTGGTTTGCCCGCACTGCAATCGTTTCCGGAGAAGGTGTTTGTATTGGAGATGCCAAAAGGGATGTCTTGGCCGAAGAGGTAAGGGATGAGTTTGAAAAGATAAAAAGCATTGAAAATGCAAAACCTTACCAGACAGGCGCAGATGTCTATGTGCTTTCCGCACCGTTAATGAAATAATATCGATATGCAGGCATATAAGGGGGCAGGGTAAAACTCTCCCCTTATCTTTTAAAAGAAGGAGGAGGATCATGAGTGAAAATACAGAATTGGATAAGGTAAGGGGTTTAATTGGTCAGGAAGTGGGTGTAAGCGACTGGTTTACAATTGACCAGGAACGCATCAATAAATTTGCCGAGTGCACTGAGGATTATCAGTGGATACATGTTGATACCGAAAAGGCGGCCAAAGGCCCGTTTGGCAAGACCATCACCCACGGTTTCCTTACCCTTTCCCTCATTTCTTATTTGAGTGAATGTATAAAGTTGCCCCTCGAGGGAATAAATATAAAACTGGTTATAAATTATGGCCTGAACAAGGTCAGGTTTCTGAACCCAGTACCTGTTGATTCGAAGATCAGGACCCATGTAGTACTCTCTGCTGTGGAAGAAAAATCCCCAGGAAGGATCCTTATGACCTATACCCACACAATCGAGATTGAGGGGCAAGATAGGCCTGCTTGCGTAGCAGACAACCTTGGCATGGTGGTCATAGACTAAACCCTGACTCGATATGCATGATGTCAAAGCAGGCAGTGAATCTATGATACAAAGCCGACGATTAAGTGCAGCCCATAGAAGAAAGATACAATCAGGATGCATTCCACAAATCATCGACGAAACGCAAATTATGTATAGTATGTTGCATGCTATACGTATAATTAATTATATGAGGTTAGCATAACTGATTGATTATAATGGTTAATATTAAACAAAAATATTCATATAACTTTATATTTTTCTTGACAAAATATATAAAGTATATATTATTCCTCGGAGAGGATTTAATAGTGATAAGCTTAAATTTCTTGATAGCACATTTTTATTTTGATCCAAGCAAAGGGGCTAAATAATGAAGATTAGCGAGCTGGCCAGAAGAACCAATACATCAAAAGAGACCATTCATCATTACATTCGTGAAGGGCTCCTTCGAAGGCCTCTCAAGACCAAAGAGAATGTGGCCAATTACACTGAAGGCTATGTCGAGAGACTCTTGATAATAAAGGAACTCAGAGAGCATTATTTTCTCCCGCTACCGGAGATAAAAAAGGTTCTTAAGCAATTAAATAAACTATCCAGGTCAGAATTGTTTTCCTTGCAGATTCAAAATCAATACTTCAAGCCGGTTGAACGCCTTCTTGCCAGTGAGGTTGTAGGCAGAGGCGCTTTCCTTGAGGCAACAGGTATGGGGGAGAAGTGGCTTAAAAAGATGGAGGAATGGGGCGTTATCGCTTTCAAGTTGCGGGATGGACAGTCGGTCTATTCCAGTGATGACGTGATTATAGGCAGGTTGATCGTTGAAATGGACCTCCTTGGTTTTGGGCCAAAAGACGGGCATGACCCCGAGAGTCTAAGGCGTACAGGCGATTTTATTCGGGGAGTTCTGCTTGCAGGTCAGCAGGACTTTCTCAAGATCAATTATGGAAATGCTCCTTCTACTGAAACCTTAGGGAAGGGGATGCGATATGAAGAGGTAATGAGCCTTTTTATCTATTATCTCTATCGCAAACTTTCCAGAGAGGGCTATGAACACTATCTCAAGTCTATTAAGGGAGGGGCTAGCGATATAGCTATTTAGGGAAATGAAGAATTATAGACTTCTTTATCCTTGGGTGGTAGGTCTTTTCGGGATGTTATATCGAGAAACCAATAAGAGTAGAAAATAAAAAAAAGGAGGATTTATGATGGGGAAGGCATTACGAAGTTTACTGGTCGTTTTATTGGTACTAACAGGGTTTGTCCTGTTTCAGGCCTGTGCGACAAAACCGGCACAGGTGGCTCCTGGTGCAGAGGAGTCACTATCAAAGCCAGGGCTTTATGTCAATAGTTCGCCTGCTTTTTCTGTTGAATATCCTAAACATTGGGTATCTGATAAAAAACAGCAGGATGCCGAGGTCTTACGTGTAGTAAATACCAACATTTACAAAGTCCCCTTGCTAATCGTTGCGGTTGATGATCTAAAAGAGGGGGCAGTCCTGGATAATGCAGCAAAAGACTATATTGAGTCTGTAAGGGAAACGAATCCAGGGACGAAACGTTTCAAGATCTTATCAGAAAAGCGGGTGACGCTTAATGACGGTACCCCGGGTGTTGCATTTACCTTTAAATGGTCATGGTCGGACGGCATGACAAAACTGCAGAGTGCTGCTTTGGTCGTACATAAAGAAGGGAAGGCTATCTCGCTTATCGCTACCACTATCTTAGGAGGAGATACCTCGCTTGAAGAACTTCTCGGGATGGTGCTTACTCTTAAGTTCCTGTAAGCGGTCTTAGTACAAGAGGCTGGACAGTATAGCGCTAGGCTGTCCGGTCTCTTGCTGACACTGCTGTGGGTTGGTCCGACGTGTAGCAGATGGATCAGAAGAGAGAGATAAGGAGGATTGGGCTATGAGGGAAAAACAATTTAGTCTTATAGCAGCGGGCCTTTTGTTGTTTGTTGTCCTGCTTTTGTCTACATCCGTTTTTGCAAAAAGCAATGACACCGTCAGGGTGGGGATGCGCTATGATCCCTCAACCGTGAACATCATCGAGATGAAGCTGGGAAACGATCTGCCCGTGATTTTGGGTATGCATGAGACATTGATAACTGTCGATCCAAAGACGGGGGAGAGGATACCCTTTTTGGCTGAGAAGCTTGAGATCATGGAAAACGGGAAAGATATCAGGATAAAGCTTCGGAAGGGATCAAGATTCCATACAGGAGATCCTGTAACCGCCCATGATGTCAAGTTTACCTATGAGCAGTGTGTGGATCCGAAGAATGCAAATATGCTGGCTGGCCCCATAGATGAGATCGAAGAGATCGAGGTCTTAGACGATTACAACCTTATCTTTCACTTCTGGGAGCCCTATGCAGCCTGGAGGGAGTTGATGTGGGTGGGGATATGCTCGAAGAAGTACTACGAGAAGGTTGGAAGGGAAGAGTTCAGAAAGCATCCTGTTGGAAGCGGCCTGTTTCGCTTTGTGGAGCGGAAGATCGGCGAGTCCGTCACTTTAGAGCTTGATAGAAATTATGCTCAGAAGGGGTATTTAAAGGAACGATTCGGGCAAGATCTGCCTGATTTTAAAAGGCTGCAGTTTGTAACCGTACCGGATGATATCACCCGGCTGGCCATGCTGGAGACAGGAGAACTGGATCTGGTAAGCGGCATCTTGCCACACCAGGTGAAGAGGCTAAAGCGTAACAAATATGTCAAGATCAAGAGTACCGATCAGGTCCCGAGCCTGTTCGGGATGGTTTGTCTGCCGCGGACAGACCCTGTTATGTCTGACAGATATCTTGGGATGGCCATCACGCATGCTATTAACCGGCAGGAGATCGTGGACAAGATATTCCTTGGGCAGGGATATTCGATGTATATGTATGCGAGCAAGTCTGAACTGGGTTATGATCCGAACATCAGATTTGATTTTAATCCGGATAAGGCCAGGGAATATCTGAAAAAATCGGCCTACAAACCAGGTTATCCCCTGACGCTGACATATACAAGCATATTGCCCAACTCACCTTTAATTGCAGCGGCCATACAAAAGTATTTGAAGGATGTAGGAATTACGGTCAAGCTGCAGCAGCTTGAAGAGGGAACAGCCACGACCTACACAAGGAACAGGGACAAAAGGCTTGGACATCTGAGATTGTATTCATGGGCTGGAGGAAGAGACCCCAGCATGCGCCTGTTATTGTCGGTTCTCAGCACCAGTCCTTATACTGTTGCTACCAACAGGCCAAGA
Source organism: Thermodesulfobacteriota bacterium (assembly GCA_034716155.1). Taxonomy (GTDB): domain Bacteria; phylum Desulfobacterota; class Desulfomonilia; order UBA1062; family UBA1062; genus JAGGYK01. The sequence continues at coordinate 12,289 of JAYEFR010000082.1, read as the reverse complement.
AAGGATGAAATGGATGCACTGGTTAAGGCTCAATCCCATGAACTCGACGAGAAAAAGCGTCTGGCCATGTTAAAGCAGATCCACGAGATAATGACCTATGACGCTACCGGCATTGTCCTGTTCGGATTGAACATGATCTATGCGATGTCAGACCGGATCGAATACACGTGGACACCCAATGAATCATTTCTGTTCAATCTGAATACAATAAAGGTCGTCAAATAATGGTAATCATCAAGAAAATAGGAAACTATACATAGATGTATTGTTTGGTAATGGATCGTTTGATATTTAGCCAAAGAGATTGCTACATATGCACTTGTAACACTGGCTTTCAGGTAGATAAGGGGTAAAATGCAGGGGTATATCCTAAAACGAATTATCATCGCCGCCTTTACGATATTTCTGGTCGTGAGCGTTGTATTTTTCATATTTCGTATGGGTGCTGCCGACCCGGTAGCGATTATGCTGCCCCCTGATGCAACCCCTAAGGATGCCAGGATACTTACAGAGAAATTTGGGCTTGATAAACCATTGATTGTTCAATACTGGAATTTTATCAAGAGAGCGGGTCACGGTAATTTTGGTTTATCCTTCAGATATACAGAGCCTGCGCTTAAAGTACTCTTCGCCCGATTACCCGCTACTATTCAGCTCGGTCTGGTAGCCTTTTTTGCAGCTGTGGTGATTGGTTTGTTCATCGGCATTATTTCAGCCGTCAAACCCGACTCATTGATTGATCGATTCGGCAGGGGCTTTGCGCTTGCAGGGATGTCGCTGCCTACTTTCTGGGTGGGCATTATGCTGATACTCTTTTTGGGGGTCACCTTGAGGTGGCTCCCCATAGCTGGGCGGGGATCGCCTCTTCATTTTATCATGCCTGCTTTCTGCTTGAGTCTTTATCCGATTGCATTGATAACACGTTTGGCCAGATCTTCTATGCTTGATGCATTGAAAAGTGATTATGTCCTAATGGCCCGAATAAAGGGCGTTCCCGAATTCAATGTAATCCTTTTGCATGCATTCCGGAATGCCTGTATATCGCTTGTCACCGTGATATTCAGCATCTTTGGATACTTGATTCTAGGATCAGTGGTCGTCGAGACGATATTTAGCTGGCCTGGCATAGGCAGACTTGTTATAGAATCTTTTTTCGCCCGGGATTACCCGGTAGTTCAGATATTTGTCTTGTTTGTAACATTTGTGGTCGTCACTCTGAATCTTATTGTTGATATTGTGTATGCATATATCGACCCCCGCATCCGGTATCGATAAGGGATGATAGGTTAAAAGCATGTGGAGAATATGGTTGTTTAAAAGAAACAGGCCTGGAAAAAAGAACGATATATCATCCGGGAAAAAGGTAAGGCTTAAGATCCCTTATCTGGGTTTTACCTGTCTTGCCCTTTTCTTTTTTGCCGTGATCTTTGCCGATGTGATCTCTCCTTACGATCCATATGAGGGGGATCTTATAAACATCACCCTTCCTCCATTCTGGCAAGATGGTGGTACAACCGCACATCTATTGGGCACTGATATGCTGGGTCGTGATGTCTTGAGCCGGTTGATCCATGGTTCCAGGATCTCTTTCCTTATCAGCGTGGGGTGTATCTCTTTTTATGGGAGTATCGGTGTTATTCTGGGGCTTATCTCTGGCTTTTTTGGAGGCAAGACGGATATGTTTATCATGCGTCTTACTGATTTCTGGATGTCATTGCCGGGGATAATCGTCCTGTTTATGCTTGCCAGTGTGTATGGGCCTAGCGCAAAAACGCTTATCCTTACCTTTGGGATCATGGGTTGGCCAAACTATGCAAGGATAGTACGTGGTGAATGCCTGAGCTTGAGAGAGAGGGATTTTGTCCGTCTGGCCAGGGTGGCCGGGTGCGGCAATCTGCGTATCATGCTTTCCCACATCTTTCCAAATATTATGAATACCATCATAATTGTGGCAACAATAGATGTAGGAGGCATCATTGTACTGACCGCCACGATGAGCTTTCTCGGATTAGGCACCCAGCCTCCTTCCTGTGACTGGGGCCTGATGCTTGCCGAAGGAAGGCAGTATATTACCTATGCCTGGTGGCTTGTAACATTTCCAGGGGTTGCCATCGTGGTGGCTGTGCTCGGATTTAACCTGACCGGAGACTGGATCAGGGAAATATTTGATCCAAAACAGAAGTTACGATGATGAAAGACAATACCATAGATACTAAAGATGATAAGCTCCTCGAGTTGAAGGATGTAAGGACCTCCTTTTATACCAGAGAAGGAGAGGTCAAGGCGGTTGATGGTGTGAGCTTTTCCATAAGAAGGGGTGAAGTTGTGGGGCTGGTCGGTGAGTCAGGATGCGGTAAGAGCGTAACATCCCTTTCTATTATGCGGCTTGTGCCCCAGCCTGCAGGCGAGATCATCTCGGGAGAGATCCTCTTTAAAAATGAAAACCTGCTTGAAAAGAGCGAAGAGGAGATGAGGCAGCTTCGGGGGGATCGGATCTCCATGATCTTGCAGGATCCAATGGTATCGCTGAATCAACTTCTTACGGTCGGGTATCAGCTTGGTGAGCCATTGAAGTATCATAATAAGGTCACTGGTTCTCTAAAAGATATGTGTATAGACATTCTTAGAAAGGTCAGGGTACCATCTCCGGAGAGCAGGATAAATAATTATCCGTTTGAATTTAGCGGCGGTATGTGTCAGAGGGCCCTCATTGGCATGGGGATTGCTAATGCCCCTGATCTATTAATTGCCGACGAACCGACAACGGCCCTAGACGTGAGCGTTCAGGCACAGATATTAAAACTTATGAGGGACATACAGCGTGAATCCAACGCATCTGTTATCTTGATCACCCATGATCTTGCTTGTGTTGCCCAGATTTGTTCAAGGGTCATGGTGATGTATGCGGGGAAGATCGTTGAGAAGGCCCCTATCAAGACATTCTACAAAAATCCGGCGCATCCTTATTCTATTGGGCTGATCGAATCAGTACCTGTGCTGGGGCGGCGTAGTAAACGTCTTTATTCCATCGAGGGGCATCCTCCGAACCTTTTAGATCCGCCATCCGGGTGTCGTTTTGCGCCTAGATGCGCCAAGGCCAAAAAGATCTGTTTTGAGAGTTATCCTCCACAGATTGCCTTAGAGGAGGGTCATGATGTTTCATGCTGGCTCTATTCAGGGGATTAAGAGATGAGAGATAATACAATCATTTCCGCTATGAATCTCAAGAAGTACTTTCCCGTTACAAAGGGTACATTTTTCTCGAAGGTTACAGGCTATGTCAAGGCCGTGGATGATATTAGTTTCAGCATCTCTCAGGGACAGACCCTTGGGCTGGTTGGAGAGTCTGGCTGCGGCAAGTCCACCACGGCGAATGTCCTTTTGGGTCTTGAGGCGCCTACATCCGGGCAGATTATGTTCGAGGGAAAGGACATCACCGGATTTAATGGAAAGGAGCTTTTTAAATTCCGGCGAAATATTCAGGCTGTATTCCAGGACCCGTTTCGTTCGTTGAACCCCAGAAAAAAGGTGAGGCAAATCATTTCCGAACCGCTTCGTGTTCACAAGGTGTTATCGAAGAAGGAAACCTTTTCTCGCGTTTTAGAACTCGTGGAATTAGTAGGTCTCGAATCTCTCCGGATGGATCTCTATCCCCATGAATTCAGCGGGGGACAGCGACAGAGGATTGCTATTGCACGTGCCTTGGCCTTGAGACCCAAGACGATTATCTTAGACGAACCGGTCTCAGCCCTGGATGTATCAATTCAGGCCCAGATACTGAACCTTTTGATCGATCTGCAAGAAAAACTCGGTCTTACATATCTTATTATTGCCCATGACCTTGCCGTGGTGGAACACGTCAGCACTCATATTGGTGTAATGTATCTCGGTCATCTTGTGGAACTGGCCCCGAGTGAGGAGCTTTATTACAATGCCCAGCATCCCTACACGCGTGCCCTTCTGGCGTCCGTTCCTGTGGCGGATCCCGAAGATATCAGGGATGTAAGCCTGGAAGGAGAGGTGCCGAGTCCCCTGAACCCGCCGCATGGATGCACTTTTCACCCGAGGTGTCCGGTATGCAGGCCCGAATGCAGCAAAAAAGTTCCTTTCATGCGAGAAATAACTCCAGGGCACTATGTAGCCTGTCACCTGTATAGTTAAATAGAAGATGGAGAAGGATACGAAGAGAGACCTTTGCATAATACGTATATTGTCATTGCGGGCGTTAGCGAAGGCAAACTATGGGACCTACACGAAGTGAAAGGGGCTTAAGCGAAGTGAAGAATCTCAAAGTGCCTGAAAAAAAATGGGATTGCTACGTCGGCCTGCGCCCTTCCCGAAATGACAGGCAGATCCTATCTAGTCAGGGGGGCATCTGGTTTTTCAAAGAGCAATGGCCAGAAAGGATATTAAGAATAAAAAAACTAAACCAAGGAGGACTTGCGTATGTTTAAGTTTGACCCCAATCAGGCATACATGATGCCTGGGAATTTCGGTCCCAGGCCCATCGGGAAGGCTACGGGATACTACCACGATGTGACCAGCATAACGGTCTCGTATCTTACCGATCGTGATAAATTGGCCGCTTATCTCCCAGAACCCTTCGAGGTGGGTCAAGAGCCGATCGTGAGTGTCTACTATGGCATGAACAAGGAGGTCGACTGGCTGGCCGGGCATTCATATAACCTGATCGCTGTGAATGCCTCGGCAATCTTCAAGGGAGATGTTGACTATTTGACAGGCTATTATGCCCTTGTGTGGTGGGAGAATCTTACAGACGCCATCATCTCCGGTCGGGAGATCCTGGGCGTCCCCAAAATTTATGCGGATATCCCGGATCATAGTATCATCGGCGGGCAGTGGCAAGCTGTGGCAAGCCATTTCGGGCATAAGATCGTGGATCTTATGGTGGACAATCTAAGCCCTGTGACAGAAGAACAGATCAAGCAAGGTGTAAAAGACATGGAGGGTAAAGACCACGTGATGGGATGGAGGTACATCCCCAAGTCTAACAGCGTGGGCGCTGAAATCAGCCAGCCTGTCCTCTTCCCCGTGGATAGAATCTTCAAGGAAGTCTGGGTCGGTCAAGGCGAGGTTGTCTGGCAGCATCTTACCTGGGAGCAAAATCCGATGCAGTATCATATTGTTAATGCCTTGGCTGATCTGCCTATACTTGAATATCTTCCGGCTCTGGTAACCAAAGAGAGCAGCAACCTTGAAATACCGGATCGGCCTCCCCGTGACCTTCGTTAAAAGATTGACTTTAAGGATAGGGGATTCTTATGCCTATTAAAGAGATAAAGACGGTCTGCTTCGTGGGGGCTGGTACCATGGGTTGTGTTAATTCATTGCTCAGCGGTATTGGCGGTTATAATGCACTGATTTATGACGTTTCTGCTGAAGCACTAAGCCAGGTATTCCAGCGTCAAAAAGAAGCAGGTGCCTATATGGTTGATAACAAGATTTTTGATCAGGGCCTGGTTGATGCGGGTATGTCCCGTGTATCCCTGGTTTCAGACCCTGTGCAGGCCGCCGAAGATGCCGATCTTTTGAGCGAATCCGTGTCTGAGCGACTGGAATTGAAGCGCAAGGTCCACAAACAGTTTGACGCATTATGCCCGCCTAAGACGATTATGACCACTAATACATCAGGACTACCTGTATCCGAGATAGAAAAGGCCGTGACGCGCTCTGACCGGTTTGCAGCCCTGCATTCCCACCTTGGATCAGGCCTGGTCGACATTGTGGGTGGAGAGCGGACATCTCCTGAGACCATCGATATTCTCAAGCGTTATGTCTTAAGCCTGGGGTGTATCCCGCTCGTGCTCAAAAGAGAAAAGCCCGGCTACCTCTATAATTCGATGCTAGGCGGGGTTTTTGCAGCTTCGCTGCTGTTGGTTATCAGGGGCCGGGGGGGTGTTAAAGCAATAGACAGGGCTTGGATGGCAGGACAAAAACACTGGATAGGACCCTTTGGCATGATGGACTACGTGGGGTTGAATGTTGTATATGACAGTATGATGGCAGAGAACCTGGATAGGGTTTGGGAGGTGTGGGCCAAAAAGATCGCAGGTTTCCTGCGGCCCTATGTTGAGCGTGGGGAGTTGGGTGTCAAGACGGGCAAGGGACTCTACTTATATCCAAGCCCTGCCTATCAAGAGTCTGATTTTCTGAAAGGAATGGAAGATGGTGGGCATCTTCATGATGTACTTTTTGGCTCTCTGGCATGTAATGCCATAATGTTAGTTGTTGACGGATATGCAGACGTGGATGATGTGGATCGGGCGTGGATGGCAGGTCAAAACGTTACTACAGGGCCATTTGGCATGTTGGATAACAAGGGATTAGACGATTTTTTGGAGGGTCTCAACGAACCATCAGGGATGTGGGTATATCAGTTTGGGAATCCAGAAGAGATCGCAGGTTTCCTGCGGCCCTATGTTGAGCGTGGGGAGTTGGGTAAAAAGACAGGCAAGGGATTCTACGCATATCCAACCCCGGCCTATCAAAGGCCGGAATTCTTAACGGACGGGGATGGATAAGAGGTTGAGTTAAGATCAAACATTTTAACTTTGAAAGGAGAAAAGTATGAAATTTTTAAGGGTGAACATGACAGAGAAGGCCGTGAGCGTAGAAGATGTGCCTAAGGAGTACATCGGGCTTGGTGGCAGAGGGCTTACATCAGCAATGATCAATGCCGAGGTGCCTGCCAAATGTGATCCCCTTGGGCCGGAAAACAAACTCATCTTTGCCCCTGGTCTCTTAAGCGGGACAATCCTTGTCAATACCAGCAGGATTTCAATAGGTGCGAAAAGCCCGCTGACTGGGACAATAAAGGAGAGCAATGCGGGTGGAACAGTGGGGGCAGCCATGGGTAACTTAGGCATTACAGCGGTGATTGTTGAGGGAAAGGTACTTGATGGAGAGCTGTACATCCTCAAGATCGATAAAGATAGCGCAGCAAGCCTTGACCTTGCTCAGGACTGTAAAGGGATGAGGACATATGCCCTTGCAGAAAGGCTGTTTAAGACCTATGGGGATAATAACGCTGTGCTGTGTATAGGCCCTGCTGGGGAGTATCAACTGGCATCAGCCTCAATCCAGTCTTCTGATGTTGATGGCTACCCCTGTAGGGCTGCGGCTCGTGGTGGCCTCGGCGCGGTCATGGGGGCAAAGGGGTTGAAGGCCCTGGTTGTTGATCAGGGCGGAAAGAACGCTGACGCACCAGCTGATCCGGAGGCCTTCAGAAAAGCGGCTGCAGTCTTTGCCAAGGCAATAAAAGGTGATCTTTTCTGCGGCCAGATGCTGTCTTCTCTTGGTACCGCTGTGTTGATAGGGATAGTAAACTCCATGGGTGCCTTTCCGAGCTTAAATGCAACCAAAGGCGTTATGGATGGCTGGGAAAAGATAAGCGGTGAAGAACTGGCCAGGGTTATCCAGGAGCGTGGGGGTAAGACAGGCCACAGGGGGTGTTCCCAGTGTGCTATTCATTGCTCCAATCAGTTTGTGGATAAGCAGGGCAAGTATGTGACCGGATCTTTAGAGTATGAGACGATATGGTCCATGGGGAGCATGACCGATATTAATGACCTGGATGTGATTGCCAGGCTGGACTTTCTCTGTGATGATATTGGCATCGATACCATAAACACAGGCGTGGCTATTGCCGTGGCCATGGATGCGGGATACAAGAAATTCGGAGATGGCCGGGCTGCTATCGAGATGATTGAGGAAATTGGTAAATGTTCTGAAACAGGCAAAATTTTTGGTAACGGTCCTGTTGCTGTTGGCAAACATCTGAACCATCACCGCGTGCCCGCAGTCAAGGGACAGAGCCTGTCAGCCTACGATCCAAGAGGAATGCAGGGTTATGGCGTTACATATGCCACCTCTCCCATGGGTGCGGACCACACAGCAGGAGGCCTGCTTGAAGACTATGTGGGAGGAGCGCTTAACCCATTGGAAACAGGCGGCCAGGTTGAGGCCAGCCGAAAGGCCCAGATAGCAGGAGCAATGATAGACAGCATGGGGCTTTGTCTCCTTGCGGCTTCAGTGCTTGCTGTGCCCGAGGTTATGGAGGCATTTGTTAATATGATAAATGCCAAGCTCGGCACCCAATATAATATGGATGCCATCAATGGTATCGGCGTAAAAGTGTTGCAGGCAGAGCTGGACTTCAACCGTAAAGCAGGGTTTACAAACAAGGACGATCGCCTGCCGGAGTTCTATTATAAAGAGGCCTTACCCCCTCACAATAAGATTTTTCTCATCAGTGACGAAGACATGGATAAGACCTTTGATTTGTAATGGGCACAGCAGGGTTAATAAGAACCGAGGGGGCTATGAATAACCCCGGGAAAGCCGGGACATTTCTTCAATCTTGGGGTTTGCCGTGAAATCGAAGGGATTTTTTGACCTCTGGTGAGAGTTCTTTTTTCCTTCTTCTGAACCTTGAGATTATTAGTGAGGATATGAATACTGTTATTATGGTAGGTATGGCCACGTGTATTTTGTAAGGACTTCCACACGTTGTCCAGATTGTCAGCCCTATGAATCCAATAATCACCCCCCAGAATGCCCCATCTTCAGATACATACCTGGCACCCATATATGTCACGGTAAGGAGTATAACAGCTATGCCGCAACGAAGGGTGAACGCCCAGAAGATTGTTCCGAGCAGGTCATACATTGTTATGCCTATAAGCCAACCAATGACAATAAAGACTGCTGCCAGCATCCTACTGTATAGGAGGATCTTTTTATCTGAAGCATTTGGGTTTATGTGCACTGAGTAGATGTCTCGTATCAAAATCTGGGTTGGGGCCAGAAAGCATAATGGCCCTGTTGATATGATTGCGGCAAGAATGCCACAAAGGGCAATCCCTGCCACAACAGGAGTGAGGGCAAGCATCATTGCCGGGCCGGCTGATAAGCCCAAAGGAAGCGCAGTGCCAAATTGGATCCTGGCACACATGCCTATTAGCACATAAACCACGCCAATAGGGATTATAAGGGCAGCTGCGATCCATGTCCCGCGAACCGCTGCCCTTGCATCTTTAGCTGCGAAGATACCTGAGATTGCTGCCTGAACCGCAAAGCAGGTAAAGATGGCAGATAGCATCTCACCCGACCATGTAACAGGACTTATAGATTGAAAGTTCCAGAATGATGATGGGAGTTTGCTAAATAGCATGCTAAAGCCGGTGGAGATTGAACCTCCAATAAGGCGCAGTGAACAGAAGAGGCCTAAAAGCATTCCAATGTATATAACTAAACATTGGATGATGTTGACCAATGCTATTGAACGCAAACCTCCAGCCGTAATAATAGCAAGGAAGATTATTGCTGAGATGAGTTCAGCAAGCCATTTTTCAACCCCAAGCAGGGGTGCAAGCAATGCCCCGCCGGCAATTATCTGGGCAATCCCAAGGAAATAGTAGGCCAGGCCGATAAAGATTGCAGAGGCAAGCCTTGTCTTTGCATCGAAGATCCTACCAACGACCTCTGGGACGGTTACTGCTCCGAGTCTCCTGTATCTCGCAGCCATTGTAAAGGCAAGTGCAAACAGGCCTATACCTATGGAGATGGGATAGACCCAGGCCACAATGCCCAAGTTATAGCCCCTTTGGCACACGCCGATAGTGGATCCTCCGCCAAGCCAATCACCGAGAATAATTACCAGCACCATGAAGACCGGGAGTTGTCTTCCGGCAGCGAGATAGTGCTCTGAACCTAGGTGTTTTCTAAGTATAAAATTCGCAGCTACAAGGGTTAGCACAACGTAACAAATCAATATAGATAATGGAATAATGTGAAGATTCATCTTTATCTCCGGCCTCCTTTAATCCATGCACTTTGCCTCATATGTCTATTTCTTGGCAATTGGAAGATAGGTGATCACCTTTATATGAAAACAGGTATCGGGGGTCAGGGGTCGGTTTTCGGGGATGGATGTTTTTCTCAGCCCGAGCATATTTATGTGAAGGTAGGTAGAAAGTTTTGTAGGGGCCGATGCCCTCATCGGCCTTTGCAGAATACCCATATTGTCATTGCGAGCTTTAGCGAAGCAATCTCAAAGTGCCTGCAACCAATGGGATTGCTACATCGGCCTAAAAACCTCCTCGCAATGACTATGAAAGCAATTGCGCAAAGGTCTTTTCTTATGCAGCATATATTTTCATCCTTCGTTGTGTGCGTGGACCGCTCATGCAGGTTTATATGAAAACAGCTATCAGCGATCAGGGGGGTCCCCCAATAACATCCCCCTGGCCCCCTTCAAAGGGGGAATCTGTCCGTGCAGATTAAGGGATGGGGGGGTTCTTGAGCGGGCCTTCTATCGCGATTTGCTAATACATCCTTTGGCGGAGTTTAAAGGGGAATCGATCCCTTATGTTTAAGCCCGAAGGGCGAGTTAGGGAGCGCCCGTAAGCAAGCCAAAAGGATGTATCAAAGAGCGATAAAATGTAAGCGAGAGGATCCCCATCCCGAAAGCAGTTTCATCCTTGGTTGTGCCTTCCTTGCAGGCATGGGGGTTTATGACAAAAGGTGATAGGCAAGGGGAGTACGGGCTCATATCTTCATGTGTTATTTAGGCAATTCTGCAACTTCGGCACGTTAGAGCTTGATTTTGGCTAGTGTATTGTTATATTAAATAGTAAAGGTTATCTTGGTTGCTATGTCTTGATTGTTATGGATGATCCATATTTGGGTCTGGATCTATTCATGCAATATGGAAGTAATATAAAAAAGGGGGTTTCTAATGTTAAGAAAGGTAAGGTTACTAATGATCGTCCTGGGCCTTTTTGCCCTCATTCTTGTTGGATGTTCTTCCAACAGTGATGACGATGTGTTTATGGGAGGAGGGGGCAGTGGCGAAGGTGAAGGCATAATAATAGAGGATATATTGGCCTCCCAGGGGCTTACCCTTGTTGGTGAGGTCACCTATGATGGTGATACCGGTTATCTGGCTGAGTATCAGGATCTTGCAAGTGGCCACAAGATGCCAAAATATTGCCTTGTGCTTACAGGCAAGCCCTTCAGCATGGGATATCAGGCTGGGTTCTTACTTCCAAAGAGAACTCATGCTATGTTAACGGATTTTATGAGGAGGATTGCACTGAGCGAATTACTGGGTATGCTGGGTATTGATATCGGTCCGGACACTGACCAGGCCAAGGATATCTTTAAAGCCTTTTACGACGCGGCGGTTAAAAACTACAATAGTAGGGTGCAGGCCTATATCCCGGATTACCTGAAAGATGAGATGCATGGGCTGGTCCAGGGGGTGAGAGATCAAGGTTATGATGATGTGGATTTTGACCAGGTGCTTCTCCTGAATCAGGGGGTAGACAGCACGTACTTCTTTTTGGCCTCCCTGTTTAATAAGGTGCCGAATGACCCGAATGATGACTGGGATGCACATGAAATGGCGCTGAATCTTTTCTCTGATATCTTGGAGAAGGCACGCAAGCAAAGGATTGCAAATAACGGATCCGATCTCTCTGGTCTGAACCTGGATAATAGCTCCTTAGTGAGATTTGGGTGCAATGAGTTCGTGGTATCTGGTAGCGCCACCAAGGGTGGCCAGACATATCACGGCAGGGACTTTATGTTCGGCACTGCAGATGTGTACCAGGATGCCGCCTGCGTGATGGTCTATCTGCCGGATTCCGGATATCCGTTTGTCACGGTAGCGCCTCCAGGGTTTGTGGGACAGGCGGTAGGAATAAATATCGAAGGCCTGTCTATTGGCATGGATGTATGCCAGGGAGCAGCCTTCGGCAAAACCCCTGGTGTGGGGTGTATGCTGGTTGCGAGGCATGTGCTTCAGCAATGTCACAACCTTTCCAGGGCAATATATACTGTTAAGGGAATGCCCAGAGGCGTGCCATGGATTTACGTCATTGGAGACGATGAAACTGATCCCAACTACGGCTGCGGCCTGGTGCTGGCAACCGGCAGGAGTGATGATATGGACCCGGAGCTTGGGGCTGATTTCAATGGGTTGAATGTGCTTCCCTGGTTGGAGCAGCTCTCTCTGCAAGCATCCATCGATGCCCGCGATGGTATTCTCTTTAATGATAAGCTCGATGACATCCTGCCTGAAAATCCGGACGATGGTATTATGATAAGGAGTGCCAAGTGGCAATTCCCTGAAGAGTTCAAGGAATGGGGGATGATCTTTGGTGATCCGCCGGACTTAAGTGGTCTGGATTTAGGCCTGTATTTTCCTCCCCAGAGGGAGGATAAGAATGATGTTGTTATAGCCACCAATCACTTCATCTTACCA
>JAYEFR010000081.1:0-3584 GCA_034716155.1 Thermodesulfobacteriota bacterium | reverse complement strand
CATCGTTTCAATGTAGGCTCCTTTATGGAAAATGTTTCCGAAAAGGTAATTTCACTGGCCTGTTTTGTTTCCGTTTCGGTAATCAGAAATCCTGATCATATTGTGCGTTCGAAGGCCCGCAGAGGCCACGCGCTCACAACGCAGGCACGTATGTGCCAAGAGCGGGGGCAGGATTGCCCCGCATTTGGGGGCGCAAGGCCTTCGGGGCCTGGAGCAGGCCTGTAGAGGCCTCGCCGTTACCCAGGCCTGAAGAGGCCCACGCCGTTGCCGTTATCTGGCTCTGGCCATCGAAAAACAAACCTTCGAAGATCAAGTTCAGGGCTAAGGATTAAATAGTTTGCGCATTTGCGGCGTAGTTTCCCTGGACTTTTGACGATGAAACGGGAAAGTTATTTAATCACCAATCTTTAGCAAATGGAATTTCTGACAATTGATTCCGGGTGGTTAGTAAAGTAACCCTGAATGCTCAATATTCTCAAGTCTCGTACGCTAACGGTTCTTGGTTCAATGTGTCGCGTACGAGTCGCCATTTGGGGACATCAATGGGTGCGTAGGGCTGCCCAGCGTACTTATCCGAGACGTGTTTTACAAAGAGCAGGACGAGGACGTAGCACAGTTAGGAATGATGATCTTGGTGTTATTGGCTGAACCCTGGGGAGTATTTCCCGAATCTAGCCCCACCCTTTTCCGGGAGACCAATCCAATTGCAAATACTTCTGTTCACCAAGGTTATCCAGGATTGGGAGTAAAAACTCTCTGATTTGTCCTACTACCTCTCCAAAATCAGTAGAGATAGAAGTGTCACCGGAAATTTTACTCAAGATGTTTTTCCACATAATTATTTGTTGCTTTTGTACAAAAGCATCTGTTAGCCCTACAGGGACCTTCTCAGGGATAGCAGTTTCCCTTTGCTTAAAAGTCTTTTGGATTGCCTCACTCAACTGCTTTCCCTCAAAGTCATATTGACGTGAGAGTAGCCAAACGTCATAAAAATCTTTCAGCCTGCTGTTGCTCTCCCCTAAAAAGACAATAGAATGGAGTTTTTCAGCAATCACTGTCTCCGGAGGATATCCCTTCAAAAGCGGGGCGTTTGCGCCAAGGAGAACAGGATATTCTAAATCAACAGCAGCGGGGGTTATCTCATCCACAAAACCAATATCGAGTTGCAAGGGCGCCCAGGCTTTTCCCAGAAAACCGCGAAATTTCACCCGTACACCTTGATAGGTTGCTACCTCCTGGATGATTTCCCCCTGGACAGATTCAGGATTGAAAACCATGCCATCCGGCTCTACGGGCTGCTCACAAATCTCCTTGATGATCTTCTCTATGTTATTGACATCGTTGTTTACATAGCCCTTGAGATCAATATCTCGAGTAGGACGTCGAAATGGCACATCCCAAACCGTAAACATCAAAGCGCCTTTCAAAACAAACCGATCTTGATATCTGGACTTTGATAATCGGTATAGAAACCGCTCCATGGCGTAATACTGGAATGTCTCTTGAAAAAGGCGCTTGTTTTCTTTCGCCTTGTTATTTAATCGAGCATGTATCGAGGCACTTAAATTTTTTATATCAGCTCTCACAGCAAAGCCTCCAAGTATGGGTTCATGACGTTTTCCACCCGATTAGTACGAGCGTGTGCTCTCAAAGTATCCAAGCTTACTCCGGGCAGGCGCATATAATCTTGTAGCGCTTCAATGGCAATATTTTTACCTATCTTATTTCGAAACTTGAAACAATCAGCTATGGTCTTTTCAGAGCTGTAAATGCGTACTTTTTTACCATCCAGGGTGTGATTTTCTATACCAGCAGAGTAAGCATCTCCAGAAACGTGGACAACATCTATGGGAGGATAATCTATCCGAGGGCGTTTGGTTCCCTTTGGCAAGGCAATATGAACCTTATCAGGAATTTGTGTAGTAAGTTCATGAAATGAAAGCGCAGATATCAAGCAAACAACTGCTTTTGGAACCTGCAATGCCACCTTTACAAAATCCGGATGGCTTAGAGGTGGAATATCTGCCAGTCGATAAAGACCATAACTTTCCTGTACTAGAATGCCCTCATCTCTCATCTCGTAAAGAGTAGCAGGGGCAGTGCCAAGGGCCAAAACCTGAGATGTTCTCAGGAGCCCATCATGCTCTCGAAAAAGTTTTTCTGTCTTTTCAAATCTATTTATATTTTTGTGAGTCATAGAATTTATTTAAGTTTTATAGTTTATAGGATTTCCTATATTTGTTTTCAAGTATAGTAATTATTATAAACTATTTAAATAAATTATCGAAATAAACTTTTGAAAAATTAGTATAAATTAGCGCCATTCGATGCAAAAAAAATAGCATCCAATTACACAAATTTGCACGAATGCCAAGGGCGTGCTTTTGACAACAAACAAAAGTCATGTAAATCATGCCAATCAACATCCTATCAATAAAAACACAAAGTTACCAACCACTGCTATAGGTAGTGGCTTATACATTAGGGCCAAACGGTATAAAATCGCTAATAGTAGACTCCAGGTCAAGTTCCAGGTTTAGATATCGCTGGGTCGTTTTTATATTTGCATGTCCCAGCAAAATACTTATTTGGGCAATGGGTATTCCAGCTTCATAGCCCAGCTGGGCGTAGGTACGCCGCAGATCATGGGGTTGTAGGTCCGGCTTGCCTATCAGACCGCCGCGCTTTTGGACCAGATTATAAATAGCCGTTGTACTCATGCTCTCACCTGGCTTCTTATTGCGTCCTAAGCTCCGCAGTATGTGCTCTTGTTCACCAACACTAAGCACAGTGCTCCAATCATCGATCGCATTGGCCAAGTCATCACTTATGGGCACCACTCGATCTTTGGCCCCCTTGCCCCTTACCTGAATAACGGTTCGTATTTTGTCACCTATCGGTTGAAGCTTCACATCTTTGAAGCATAGATCAACCGCCTCTTTCCTTCGAAGGCCAGCTGCAACTAATAAGCCGATGGCCAGGCGATCACGTTGGAACACGATTGCGGGCTCAGGATTACCGCTCTTGCGCAGATAGCAAGCGGCCAGCAGGTCGGCGACCTGTTTTTGGGACAGCCAGGTATGGGCTTTCTGGCCCTCGGTTTGTTTGGTCTTTATCGCCTCTTTCAGTGACTGCGCCCGATAGACCGCGGCCGTCACGGTGTCAATGTTTTCGGGCGTTGCCCCGCTCTTGGCCAACTGCTCGGTTTCGTTAGCTAGCCGGGTAATGGCGGCGCTCAAGAAAGACCGCGTGGAGGAGCCGACCGTCTTGGCGTAAGCTTTCAGGTCTGAGGGGTCCAAGAGGTCATGGCCAGCGTCCAGGTAATTCTGCAGTGCCTTTTTGTACTGGTGTTTAGTTGAGGTCTGCAAGTTGGGGTCGTTCTCAATCGCTTCGATTGCAAAGATTCCGGGGTCAAAATCGCTGATTGGAGCAATTGTCTGGGTGTCCATGGGTAGCCTCGAGGGGTGTCTAATACTTGCGTATATAGCCGTTTACGTAAGTATTGTACCATGCAACGATAGAATGGCAATAGCTAATTAGCAATTGCCTTACCGGTATACAAATTTGTTCTTTGCTCTTTGTTC
>JAYEFR010000080.1:0-3605 GCA_034716155.1 Thermodesulfobacteriota bacterium | reverse complement strand
TTGAAAATCTATCAATAAGATACTCATCAAGAAATCCATTGCCAACAATTGCTATCACTTCTCTGTCTTCTGACCTCTTAAAAATCAGTTGAATCTAGTGATAATCATGAAGCTAAAACTTTTTTTGACTCTCGACTATTCTCATTCACCCAACACTCAAAACCCAACACTTCTTTTACTATTCACTGTCTACTATTTTCATATGGATCTCCCTGCAGCAAATTTCAGGGAAGACAAAGTAATCTTCTCCTTTTCTTTTGAGATTGCTTCGCTACGCCCGCAATGACTGTTGTGAAACCCCACAGCAGGTTGCAGGAAATTGCCATAATATACAGGCCGGATATCAATGTTGGTCCCAACCTATTAAGGTAAGTCGGGATTTAGCAATTGATTTATGGCTTTGTTATTGATATAGAGATCCGTCTAACTAATATTAAATGGGAATTTATGAAAGTGCTAGGGGGTTTATCAGTATGGAAAATATAGCTTTATCAACAGTAGATACTCCTTCCTTATTTATAAATTACTATTAGAAATCAAAGAGGTATTAAAAAAATATGCAGTATAATAATACACTTGCGGGCTCCCATCTGCGAGATAAGAAAATAGGGGCATGTCCGCTGAATATATGTTTGTTGTCATATCGTGGCAACCCTACTTGTGGGGGGCAAGGGGTCTACATCAAACGCATAAGCCGGGCGCTTGCCGATCTTGGCCACAGGGTCGATGTGGTATCAGGCCCTCCCTATCCACAATTAGATGAGGATATTGGTCTTCACCGTTTGCCAAGCCTTGATCTTTACAATCCGGATGACTTGTTCAGGGTGCCAAAGCTCAATGAGCTCAAATCTCCCATTAATCTGTTGGAATGGCTTGGGGTTTCAAGCGGGGGGTTTCCAGAACCTCTGACATTTGGGTTCAGGGTATATAAATTCTTACGTAATAAACCAGTGCACTATGATGTCATACATGACAACCAGAGCCTTTCCTATGGGATTGGATGGATTAAAGATATGGGATTTCCATTGGTAGCCACCATCCATCACCCAATCACTGTTGATCGAGATGTGGAGATTCAAGCAGAAAAGATCTGGTGGAAAAAGTTAAAGACACTTAGGTGGTATTCTTTTCTTGGTATGCAGAAAAGGGTCTCCCATAGACTTTCCCATATTATCACTGTTTCAGAAAGATCTAAAATTGATATCGGTAAGGCATTTAATATACCACTTGACAGATTCAGGATCGTCCCAAATGGGATTAACACCGATATATTTCATCTCCTGCCCGATATAAAACGGGAGAAAAATCATATAATGGTTACCAATAGCGCTGATACACCGCTCAAAGGCCTGCGTTATCTTTTAGAAGCGGTGGCAAGTGTACGTAAAAAGCGCGATATCAAACTTACAGTGATCGGCAAGCCTAAAGAAAATGGAGAAATTGCAAGACTTGTAAAAGATTTAAATCTAGGCGATATTGTAAAATTCACCGACCGTATCCCCGATGAAGACTTTGCCACCTATTATGCAAAGGCTACCATTGCAGTCGTCCCTTCTATCTATGAAGGATTTGGTTTGCCGGCCGGTGAAGCCATGGCATGCGGCGTTCCTGTGATATCCACTACAGGTGGCGCCCTTCCAGAGGTGGTCGGTGATGCTGGTATGCTTGTGCCACCTGCTGATGCCCATGCATTAGAAAAGGCTGTTCTGTCACTTCTAGACGATCCGGCCAGGTGCCAAGAATTGGGAAAAGCCGGGTACGAGCGAGTATTTAAACATTTTACCTGGCACAAAACAGCGGAAAAGACAATCGAAGTATATAAAGAGGCCATGGATGCTAACTGTTGACTTTAAAAAGATAGATCTAGCCCCGGGCTATAAAGTGCTTGATGCCGGCTGTGGTGGAGGGCGTCACTTAAGTGAAGCCTTCCGCTACAATGGAGTCACTGTAGTGGGACTTGATCTAAATCGTGAAGATGCAACCAAGGCCAGGAACACCTTACGTATTATGGAACATGAAGGAGAGAGTGGAAAGAGTCCATGGGGAGTCTTTATTAGTGATGTCACAAAGTTGCCGTTTTGTAATAATTCTTTTGATCTTGTTATATGCTCTGAGGTATTAGAGCATATTCATGACCATAAAAAGGCTATAAATGAGATTGTGAGGGTACTTAAGCCAGGTAAGTTATTAGCGGTAAGCGTCCCGCGATTTTTGCCTGAGCGCATCTGTTGGATGCTCTCAGAGCCCTATCACAGGGAACCTGGTGGTCATGTACGCATATACAAAAAGGGGGAATTAGTGAATCTGCTCGAATCAGCCGGCCTTAAGTGTATATCCTCCGGGTGGGCTCATGCTCTACATAGCCCATATTGGTGGCTTAAATGTCTTGTCGGCCACAAAAACGATACCTTTTGGCTGGTTAAGCTGTACCACAAATTTCTTGTCTGGGACATAATGAAACATCCCAGGACTACAAAAATCCTGGAAAGGTTATTAAACCCCTTAATATCAAAAAGCATTGTACTATATCTAAGGAAAGGTGATCAATATGAAACTTGATATCTCTCGCAGGGTAGAATCGTCACCAATCGAGATCGATTCTGTAGCAGCATCAATAGTGAGGACACAGAAGGCCAGTGGTGAGATCCCCTGGTCTGAAGGAGGGAAGACAGATCCCTGGGACCACGTAGAGGCTGCAATGGGACTCAACATTGGTGGGTATTTCAAACAAGCCAGATCTGCCTTTGAATGGCTAGCCGGAACACAGCTCAAGGATGGCAGCTGGTGGGCGTCTTACCGTGATGGGATACCCGAGGATACTACCAAGGATGCAAATATGGCATCTTACATCGCAGTAGGGGTATTTCATTATTATCTGATAACAGATGACGTATCCTTTCTCGAAGAGATGTGGCCCACCGTTAAGTCCGCAATAGAGTATACAATTGCTCTGCAAGCCCCAAGTGGCGAGATATACTGGGCAAGGAATCATGAGGGAATAATCGACCCAATGGCCCTTTTAACCGGGTCCAGTTCTATCTATATGAGTATCAAATGTGCATTAGAAATAGCATCACGATTGGGGATAAGCATGCCCGGATGGAATGCAAGCCTAAAAAGATTAGGAGATGCGATTAGATATAGACCGTCACTGTTCAATATAAGCAAATCCCGGTACTCTATGGACTGGTATTACCCTGTGCTTTGCGGTGCGATAACCGGTATAGATGCTCAGAAAAGGATTGATAAATCCTGGAATAAATTTGTGGTCGAGGGCTTAGGAATACGTTGTGTCTCAGACCAGCCGTGGATAACCATAGCAGAAACATCCGAGTTAACCATGGCCCTGGCTGCAATGGGCAATTTTAAAGAAGCAGAGGTTGTGTTCAATTGGATCCAGGATAAGAAATACGATGATGGTTCATATTGGTGCGGACTCACATTTCCTGACATGGTAATCTGGACTGAAGAAAGACTTACCTGGACAGCAGGGGCTGTCCTTCTCGCGGCTGATACGTTAAACGATATAACGCCTGCCAGTCAGCTATTCAGCCATAATTTTTGGAATAACCACGAACTTCTCCACCCGATTCATACCAAAGGCA
>JAYEFR010000079.1:0-66233 GCA_034716155.1 Thermodesulfobacteriota bacterium | reverse complement strand
CTCAAAACGCCGCTGGCGGCCTGGGCCAGAAGGTCCCATCCAGGGAAAAAGCGCAGGGGACCATACTGGCCGTAAGTGGAGCAGCTAAGGTAAATGATTCGTGGGTTGACTTTACTGATCTGGGAGTAGCCTACCCCCCATGCCTCTGCTGTCCCTGGGGCAAAGTTTTCGACTACCACATCTGAGGTCTCAACCAGCCGTAGGATCAGATCCTTGGCCTTGGGAAGCTTCAGATCCACCGAGACGAAATATTTATTTTTGGTTACAAAATGCCATATGGGATTTGAGTGTTTCCAGTATTTTCCCCAGTAGGTTGCCGGCCTCCAGAGGTCTCCATAGAAAGGTAGCTCCAGCTTGATCACCTCTGCCCCGTAATCCCCCATGATCCTGGCAGCGGTCGGGCCAAAGATCACATGAGAGAAGTCAAGGACCCGGATGCCTTTTAAGGCCTCCGGCTTTTCCTCTGCTTTAGATGGGTTAAATAGCCTTTCAGTATAAGAAAAATAATCTTCCATGATTCATCTCCCCAAGTATGCCTTTTTGACCACATCGCTCTTTATGAGATTTTCGGAGGTATCTTCAAGCACAACCCGTCCATCTTGGAGGACGTACCCCCTGTCGGCAAGCTGAAGTGCACGCAGGGCGTTCTGCTCCGGAAGCAAGATGGTGATCCCTGAGCCCCTGAGTTTCTCAAGGGTTTCGAACAGGACATCCACGACAACAGGGGCCAGCCCCAGGGATGGTTCATCCACCATGAGAAATCGGGGGCGCGACATCAGAGCCCTTCCAATGGTAAGCATCTGCTGTTCACCACCACTTAGCAGACGGGCTTCCATATTGGCCCGTTCTTTGAGGATCGGGAAGAGGTTTATTACATGTTCCAAAGATTCCTTTCTGCCTTCCCATGCCCCTTTCGGGTAGGCCCCCAGAAGGAGGTTTTCCTTAACAGTCATATAGGGGAAGTTCCGATGACCTTCAGGGACATGGACAATGCCCTCGGCTACGACCTTGTGGGGAGGAAAATCGTTGATTGGCTTACCCTTAAAGACGATACTACCTGAGGTCGGTTTCATAATGCCCTGGATTGTATTTAAGATGGTACTCTTGCCTGCCCCGTTGGAGCCAAGCAATGTGACGATCTCACCTTCTTTGATTGTAAAGCTCACATCATGAAGTACCGGGATAACCCCGTAGGATACACAAAGATTTCTTACCTCAAGCATATGTCCTCCAGCCAGAACCCAGATAGGCCTCAATCACCTTTTCGTTGCTGGTAACCTCCTCAGGCGTTCCCTCAGCAAGCTTTTCGCCATGATCGATGGCAACAATTCGGTCGGCTGCATCCATAAGGACTGCCATTACATGCTCGATCCAGAAGATGGAGATTCCGAACTCTTCCTTGGCCCGGGTAATTAGGTGGACCGCCTTATTGGCCTCCCCCGGGTTAAGACCGGCCATAACCTCGTCAATAAAAAGAAGTTTTGGCGTGGTGGCCAGTGCCCTTGCAAGCTCCAGCATCCTCAGTTCGTAAAAGGTCAGGTCGCTGGCCAGAATATTCCGTCTGCTGAAAAGCCCTACAAACTCCAGGTAATGTGTAGCCTCATACCCGGCATCCTCCAGGCTCTGGTTTTTACGCTTTTTCCCGCACATGGCGCTTGTTACAACACTGTTTAAGGCGGTCAACTCGGGAAAGGGTCGAGGAATCTGATAAGTACGGCTTAGGCCCAGATTGGCCCGCTGATAGGGCTTCATCTTGGTAATTACTACCCCGTCCATTACTATTTCACCGGAATCCGCATACATATAGCCGGAGAGTACATTGACCATGGTTGTCTTTCCAGCGCCATTCGGTCCGATAAAACCCACTGTCTCTCCTTTATGAACGTCGAAGCTCACATTATTAAGTGCAGTAAGGCCTCCAAAGCTCTTGGTGATGTTGCGGACTTTAAGTAATTCTGTCATCTTATCTACCTCCGCACATGTAGGGTTGGCAAATATTCCCTGTAGCGGCGTTTGCGGTAGATCCCGAAGAGGCCTTCAGGGAGCACAAAGAGGAGGATAAGGAGGATAATAGGAAAGACCACTGGCTGGATAGGCCCCATGGTCCTGATGAGGATCATCTCTAAGAAGGCTACAAAATAACCGCCTATTACACATCCAAATACCTGGGCCCTCCCCCCGATAATAAGGACCAAGAGTATCTTTAACATGAAGGTGAGCGGAAGGTAGGTAATTCCGGCAAAGGTCCCAAAGTAGTGGGCAAGAAACCACCCCATAACTCCAATCATGCCAGCGGGAAAGACAAAGGCAAGGATCTTGACCTTGTTTATATTGATTCCGATCCCATGGGCTACTTCCTCATCATCATTGATGGTAGCCATAATCAGACCGTAACGCGATTTTAAGATTTTGTTTACCACCAAAAGGTATAAAAGCATTATTCCTGTTGAGATATAGGCCACTGTCAGAAAATTGAGTTTGGCATTTCCCATGTCGACCAGCAGCTTAATGCCGAAAAGGCCTACGTCCCCCTTAAAAATATTCGAGTAGATAAAGGTCACTTCAAGAAAAACCAGAGGTAAAAGCAGGGTGAGAAGCACGTAGTAAAGCCCACGGGCTACAACAACAAGTGGGCTGAAGATAAGGGCAGCCAGTATCGTGAGAATGATCGCAAAAGGCAAGGTCGCAAGCGGCCCCCACCCGTAGGCAATGCTGAGTAGCGCTGCTGTATAACCTCCAATGCCGATGAAAAAATTCGGGCCGAAGTTCATTCGCCCGGTCCCTATGGTCATTAGGGCTAAAGGGATGGCAATGGCCGCGTAAATATTTGCAGTGATCATGGTGTTGATAAGTCCGGGGCTTACAAAGAAAGCAAACACAGGAAAGATGAGCAACATGCTTGTCCAGATAATAGAATTCCGCCAGTATCTGGGCTCAAGCATCCAGTCCCATTTCTTCTCCTTGTATCTGATAACGATGCGATCTCTTTTGAATTCAATGTCTACCATAATGCCTCACTCCTTGCTATCCCCTGCGGCCTTATTATCAGGATGATCATAACCAAAACCAGGGCCGATAGATTCATGAAACGCGGTTCTCCTACAACAAAGCACATGATGGCATGTGTTAATCCAATGAGAAAGCTGGCAATGATGGTGCCCTTAATGTTGCCTAACCCGCCGAGAACCGAGACCAGAATGGCGATGGTCATATAAAGCCAGCCCATGCCTGGCTCCACTGCCCAGACAGGGGCCACAACGAGCATAGAGATGATAACCGGTACCAGGACAATCATCATAGTAAAGATATAGAGGGTCTCAACATTTATTCCAATGATCTTGGAGCTGTAGATGTCCTGAGAGAGAGCCCTTACCGCCAGTCCGGTCTTTGTTTTAATGAAGAAAAGGACAAAGAGAGCAGTGAGGATAAGGGCAATAAATGCCCCAATCACAAGTTGGGTGGGGATAACAACTACACCTATCTGTGTGGTTCCTTCAATCAGGGAGGTTTTAAGGTATACACCTGCCTGGATCGGATACCGGTAGTTGGCGGCCTGCTCCACGATGAGAGATACCAGTAGCAGGGCTGTAAGCAGGATCTCCTCTTTTTCTAAGTACCTCTTGATCATCCCCTTATAGATGAGATAGGAGATGATAAACTGGATTACTACCATGCCTAAAATAGCAGGGATCAAACCCCATCCTAACTCCTGCATGAACATCCATGTCCCGTAAATCGTTAGGGGGAAGATATAGGCATAGCCCAGATGAAAGATTCTCAACACCCCGCAGATGATGGAGAAACCCAAAGAGACCAGTAGATAAATGGATCCCAGGATAAAGGTATAGATAAGGATGAGTTGAATGTAACTCCACATTAGACCATCCTATTCAGCACAGCGAGCCTTTTTCTAAAGATACTTCTTTAAGATTTAGCCAAATACCAAGCTATAAAAAGATTATTATAATAAATCCATTTCATTCCAGTATCTGCAATTTATAACAGGGTTTTTGGCTTAAGGCAATAGTTATTTTTAGCAAGCGATAAGTCAAATTTAAAAGAAGGTACACCTTTTTGCCCCGCGGCCATGCAGGATTATATGAAAATAGTTGTCAGGGACTGGGGGCCGGTTTTCAGGGATGGCTATTTTTTCATCACGGGCATGTTTTCATCCTTGGTTGCGTTCAAAAGGACATGCGGGTTTATATGCAACCCCTTTTCCTGTAATAGACATGACTATTGTCAGATTGGTTTTGATATTTAAATAGATCTATGTAAGATTGCATAATTCAGGGAGGTAGGGATGAAGGTTTTGATATTTGACCCTATTGGCGGGGC
This sequence comes from Thermodesulfobacteriota bacterium, assembly GCA_034716155.1. Classification (GTDB taxonomy): domain Bacteria; phylum Desulfobacterota; class Desulfomonilia; order UBA1062; family UBA1062; genus JAGGYK01. The sequence continues at coordinate 61,895 of JAYEFR010000079.1, read as the reverse complement.
AAGTGGCGACATGATATTAGGAAGTCTTATCCACCTTGGATGTCCTATCGAGTATCTGCAAGGTATTCTTGATGGCCTTGACCTTGGAGGGTACAATATAAAGACATCTCTTAAGAAGGTAAATGGAATAGAATCTCTGGATCTGAAATTTGATGTGGAAAGGACAGATGAAGTCAGGAGATATTCTCAGATAAAAGAGATTATTTCTCAATCTACAATCCCTCAAGGTATAAAGCAAAAGGCCTTGAGAATATTTGATCTTATAGCTTTGGCAGAGTCCGATGTTCATGGGATAGACCCAGATGATGTGCATTTTCATGAGGTAGGTGCAGTGGACTCGATCCTTGATATCGTAGGGATATCCGCCGCTCTTGAGTGGCTTGATGTGGATGAAGCCTACACCAGGCCTGTTCCTGTAGGGTATGGGACTACAGACTCCATGCATGGGATTATTCCTGTGCCTGCACCAGCAACTGTCAAGTTATTGGCTGGGATAAAGATTAGGGTTACCGGCATAGAAGCAGAGCTTGTAACCCCAACAGGGGCTGCTGTGCTGAAGGCCATTTCAGAGGTAAAAGACCCGCCTTCAGATATGGTCATTACAGGCGTGGGGTATGGATGCGGTGACAGACAATATCAGGGATGGCCTAATCTGTTTAGATCGATCCTGTGCGAGGTGCCGGATGAGGGCAAAGATCAGGTATATGTGACGGAGGCAGATGTTGATGATATGTCACCTGAAGAATGGGAGGCTGTGACACAAAGACTCTTTGAGGTAGGGGCCTTAGATGTGAGTCTTACTTCAAGGATTATGAAGAGGGGAAGGCCAGGGGTTGGGATAAAGGCCATCTCATCATCAAAAGATCTCCAGGATATATTGACTATCCTCTTGACACATTCAACCTCTATTGGGGCCAGATATTATCTGGTTGAGAGAAGAGTTCTTCCAAGAAAAGAGTACACAATCCATACCAGATATGGTGACGTGAAGGTAAAAGAGGTGATCGCTCCTGATGGGGTGAAGAGGTATAAGCCTGAATACAGGGATATGTATAGGATTTCAGTCGAGGAAGACATATCTGTTGCTCAGGTGAGGGCAGACCTTGATAAGGTGATAAGAGGCCGGATTAAGGATTAAAAGGCATGGGGGAAAGAAGATGCTTAAAGAAACCCTTGAATTATATAAAAGGGGGAGATTGAGCGGGCAAGAGGCAGAAGAAAGAATTTTAAGACTATTCTATGAAGAAGGCGAGGATTTTCTATTAGACCTGCACAGGGGTAACCGCATTGGGTTTCCAGAGGTGATCTTCGCCCAGGGAAAGACAATAGAACACCTGCTGGTGATCACTGAGAAGGTCCTGGAGAAAAACGATATTGTATTTATCTCAAACATCGATCATGAAGGGGGGAATAAATTAGAGGAGGCATTTTCAGGTTTAAAGGTGGAAAAGGCTGGAAGAGTCATAGTAATCAAGAAAAGAGATCATATGCAAGAAGGCCTTGGCACTGTTGGGGTCATCACTGCTGGGACATCAGACATACCATATGCTAAAGAGTGCTCACTGATCTTGAAGGAACTTGGGGCAGAGGTTATCAATTCTTATGATACTGGTGCATCCGGGGTACACAGGCCTCACCTGAGCCTGAAAAAGGTGAAAGACTCTGATGTGCTGATCGTATTTGCAGGAATGGAAGGCGTACTTCCAACCCTGATAGCATCGATGACGGATCTGCCAGTGATAGCTGTGCCAACGCCAATAGGGTATGGATTTGGCGGAGAGGGCAAGGGTGCGCTTACTACCATGCTGCAGACCTGCGTCCCCGGGGTTTTGGTGGTGAATATAGGTAATACAGTTGGAGCCGCAGCCGGGGCTGTCAGAGTGCTTCGTGCAATAGAAAGAGGTATGGGTGGAGAGGCTAAGCAGGATAAAAAGAGCGATCAAGGATAAAAAAAGGTTATTAGTGATGTTTTCCGGAGGGCTTGATAGCACGCTCCTTGCGAGGTTGGCCTATGATGCCTTAGGGGAGGATGCTGTTGGCGTTACGATAGATTCTCCAATAGTACAGCGCGCTGATATAAAAGATGCCAAACAATTGGCTGAGAAGATAGGGATTGGCCAGGAGATTATAGATATTAATGAGCTGGGGAATAAAGAGTTTGTAAATAACCCGCCAGACAGGTGCTATATCTGCAGGAAAATAAGGGATAAAACAGTTACAAGCTGGGCAAAGGGGAATGGATTTGATGTAATAGCAGATGGTATGAACTATTCTGACTTTGATGATTACAGGCCTGGGCTTAAGGCCTCAGATGAAGACGGAATCTGGCACCCGTTTATAGAATTCAAGGTGACAAAGGAGGATATAAGGAAATATTCTTCGGCACTAGACCTGCCAGCATGGGATAAGCCGGCCACGGTCTGTCTGTGCTCCAGGTTCCCTTATGGATTCGGCTTAAATAAAGGGCTGATTAGAAGGGTGGAGAGGGCAGAGGCATTTTTGAAGGAACTGGGTTTTAAATGGGTGAGGGTAAGGTGCTTTCCATATGATACTGCCTTGGTTGAGGTTGAAGATCTAAAGGGGGCCATTAGAAAAAAAGATGAGATCCTCTCTGAGTTAAGAGGTATTGGATTCTTGTTTGTTTCCCTGGACTTGGAGGGGTTTGAAAGCGGCAAGATGAACAGGCTGGTGCAAACCAAACGCTAGAGCCTTTTTCTCAGATTCGAAAAAGCAGATAACCTACCATTACTGTGGTTCGGGATTACGCAGGATTCACTGCGAAGTGACAAGTCTATTCACTATTTTCATCTTTGGTTGTGCCTGTTTAAGCAGGCATGACGGGTTGTATGATCGTTTATAAAGAATGATGGTGCTTGCCTTTTTTTGTGATCAGCTATAATAATGAGAAATATTCCAAGAGACAGGCAGAGTTAGGAGGGAAGATGAAGCTGATCTCTGAAATCTCTATTTCAGAATGCCGGAAAGTAAGAGGGGTATTTTTCGATATTGACGATACAGTTACCTTTAAGGGAAAGATTTTAAAAGATGCCTATTCAGCCCTCTGGGCCCTTCATAAGGCAGGTCTTTTCACCGTCCCTATTACAGGGCGTCCTGCAGGCTGGTGTGATCATATTGCCCGTATGTGGCCTGTGGATGGTATCATCGGGGAAAACGGGGCCTTTTATTTCTACTATAATGAACAAGAGGGGAGGCTTTTACATCGATACTTTTCCCCCCCTGAGGAGATTGTAAAGAAAAAAAAAGAGATTGAAGCAATTAAGAAGGAGATACTAACAGAGGTTCCAAGGGCGCGTGTGGCCACGGATCAGCCCTATCGCCTGTTTGATCTTGCCATTGATTTCTCTGAAGATGTCGTCCCCTTAACTAATGGGGAGATAGAGGTGATATGCAATATCTTTTCTGAGCACGGAGCCAGATATAAGATAAGTTCTATACACGTAAATGGGTGGTTCGGAGACTATGACAAGCTTACTATGACCAGACTCTTTATAAAGGAGAGACTAAGTATGGATGAAAAAGAGGCAGAAGAAAAATTTCTCTTTATTGGTGATTCACCTAATGATGAGCCTATGTTTGAAGCCTTTTCTCTATCTGTGGGGGTGGCTAATATAAAAAGATTTATCACAAAGATGGAATTTTTACCCAAATACATTACATTAGGTAGTGGCAGTCTTGGTTTTGCTGAGATGGCAAGTATAATTCTTAAGAGAAGAAATATTAATAAAAGGAGTAAAATATGTCAGTAAAAAAATTTGATGGAGACTCATATCGCTCCATATTGAAATGGGGAGACCCCAAACATTTTGTGGAACCAAAGAAGCGGATGATAAAATATTTGAAGGAGAATATGGGGGTAACAAAAGAGGACTTAAAAACCCCCCATTTGCCTGGTTTGGATAAGGTCGGGATTGACAGGAAGTCAGCCCTTTCAGAAAGCGATATCTCAGCATTGAAGGGGATCCTGGGTGAGGAGAATGTGGAGGCCTCAGATTACGAGAGGGTAAGACACAGCGTTGGGTTTACCTACCTTGATATAGTCAAGTTGAGATTGGAAGACGTAGAACCCTTAGTTGATGTAGTGGTATATCCAAGGGATGAAGCAGATGTGATAGCAGTGGTCAAGTTCTGCAATGAAAAAAAGATTCCCCTCATCCCATTTGGTGGGAGATCGAGCGTGACCAGAGGCCTTGAGCCTGTAAAAGGCGGGGTAAGTCTTGATCTTACCAGACACATGAATCGAATAAAGGAGGTAAATGAGATAAATTTAAGCGTCACAGTGGAGCCAGGGATATTTGGCCCTGCCTATGAAGACTACCTCAATAATTACAAGACACCTCTTTCTCCTGGCGGTTATACCAACGGGCATTTCCCCCAGTCCTTTGAGTATTCCACTGTTGGGGGATGGGTGGTTACCCGGGGGGCAGGCGGTCTTTCCACAGGCTATGGAAAGATAGAAGATATGGTTTTGGGGCTGAGATTTGTCACTCCTAAGGGTCTTATTGTTACAAAGGATTTTCCCAGGGCTGCCACAGGGCCGGATTTGCGTCACTTAGTCATGGGCAGTGAAGGAACCCTGGGTGTCCTTACCGAGGCTACGCTCAAGATATGGAAGTTTCAGCCGGAAAACCGGGTATACTTTTCTTTTTTGTTTAAGGACTGGGAAGAGTGTGTCACCTCCATGCGTGAGATCATGCAGGGTGGGTTTGGCCTTCCGCACATGTTTCGCATTTCCGACCCTGAAGAGACATCAATCGCCTTTGTTACTGAGGGGATAAGTGCTACTCCCATAGACAAGGGGCTTAAAATGCTGGGCTATAAAGATGGGAAGAGATGTCTCATGCTGGGATCTACTGAGGGGGATAAGGATGCGGGACGTCTGATCAAGAAAAAGGCAAAGGTTATTGCCAGGAGGCATGGGGGTCTATCGCTTGGTTCCATTGCAGTAAAGGCGTGGCATAAGCATCGCTACAATGACCCATACTTAAGGGAAGAGCTGATGGACATGAAGGTCATGACAGATACCTTGGAGACTGCATGTACCTGGGAGGACATCCCGAGATTGCGGGCTGAGGTGAGAAAGGTGGTAAAGGCAAGACCGAATTCCGTATGTATGGTGCATGCATCTCATTCCTATGAAAACGGGTCAAATCTCTACTTTATATTTATCTCTCGGATAAAGCCAGGCGATGAGATCGATGACTTTGTGGAATACCATACTTCAATTATCAATGCTATTAAGCACCATGGTGGTGGGTTATCCCACCACCATGGAATAGGGAGGATGATGGCACCCTGGTACGAAGAGTATATGGGCGAGACAAGCATGGGATTGTTGAGGGCTATAAAGACTCACCTTGACCCGAATAACATCATGAATCCGGGAGGCACGCTTGGGCTTGATTTTACAGGCGAAAAGAGAAAGGCCTTTAAGGCCAGCTAGAAGGAGAAGCGTATGGGCGGAAAGGTGGCGGTAGCGATTGTTAAGGGGCAATTCCCCCTTAATGCATCTGATATAGAGGCAATGGTAAAAAGCTCTGTAGATCTTATAGGAGGGCTATCTAAGAGGATAAGAAAGGGAGATCATGTGGTTATAAAGCCAAATCTCTTTGCCCCCTATCCTCCACCAATTTCAGTGGACAGGAGGGTAATTGCCTCTGTGGTAAGGCTTGCAAGGCGGGCTGGAGCGACAAGAGTTACTGTAATTGAGGGTGTGAGTGTGGGCACACTGATGAAGAGGGTGAACCCAGCACGATCGACCCGTGGGATGGCCAGGGGGTTTAGCACTATTGAGGTAATGAGGATGATCGGGGTAAAAAGGGCTGTAGAAGATGCTGGTGGCGAAGTGATTGGTGTAGAAGATGCGGAAAAGGTGGTTGTTGATATCAAGGGGGGGAAGGCACTTCACAGAGTGAACTACCCAAAGGTTGTCCTTGATGCAGACTATTTTATAAACATTCCGGCTATGAAGACTCATACTATGACTATGGTGACGCTTTCCATCAAGAATCTACAGGGGCTCCTGGATGAAAAGGGAAGGTATTTCTCCCACAGAGATGATCTGGATCAGCACATGGTGGATATCAACAAGATCAGAAAACCAGACCTTGTAATACTTGACGGGCTTATCGGTATGGAAGGAATGGGTGCAGGTGAGGGTGGTAATCCTGTGGAGATGGGGGTGATCATGGCAGGTGATAACCCTGTAGCCGTTGATGCCATAGCCTCCATGTGCATGGGTATAGATAATCCCATGGTCGTGGGCACTACACGGATAGCAAATCATGATGGGCTTGGTGTTGCAAATCCCTTCTTAATTGAGGTGGTTGGGAATACCGTCTCTGAGGTAAGGAAGAAGTTTGAACTCCCTATCAACTTTACCCAGCCCATCGAGAGTATTGTCACCGGTGTGTACCCGAATATCGATCTCTATATCGGCGGGGCTTGCCCTACATGCTGGCTAATGACCGCTATTGTAGAAGCCACATTGGCAAAGGTGCCTCAGAGGTTTTCCCTGATCGTTGGCGTAGACCCAAAGATTCCTCCGAAGTTATCTACCGACATTGAGCACACCTTTTTTCTGGGGGAATGCGCCCTTTCAACTGGAGGGGATCTAAGGGAGATAAGAAATGAGATGCAGCTTGGTGGGATAGACCGGTTTCTTGGAGGGTGCCCGCCGTATGAGCAGGCATTGGTCAAGATCGAAGAGATTCTCATACAGATGGGGTATCTGGATGAGGAAGCCCTGATCAAAAAGGCTGAGGAACATAAGAAGAGATTCTTTGATTATTATCGCTCTCATGACAGCACATGGGAGCCTGAATGCTAGATGATGAGAACAATAAAATATCTTTGGATTATATATGGAGGAGGCTATGGGAGAAAAAAATTATGTAATTGCGATAGATTCCGGGACACAAAGTGTAAGGGCGGTCCTGTTTGACAGAGATGGGAACGAACTGGCAATAGAGCAGGCCTCTCATGAGCCCTACTTTTCCTTGAAGCCGGGGTGGGCCGAACAAAACCCGGAGGACTACTGGGCAAAGCTCTGCCAGGTAACAAATGGACTCATGTCTAAAATCGCGGTTGATCCAGAGGAGATTACAGGCATCGGGATTACAACGCAGCGGGGGACGTTTGTCCCTGTGGATAAGGAGGGTAATCCTTTGCGGCCGGCTATTATCTGGTTGGATCAGCGTACCGTGGTAGACCCCCCCCCGCTTGGTTTAGTGGCCAAGGTGCTCTTTGGTGTAGCAGGGATGTCAGATGCCATTAAGTATGTGCGGAAGAATTCGAAGTTCTTATGGATTAAGAGGTTTGAGCCTGACATATATAAAAACACCTATAAATTCATGCAGATATCAGGCTGGTTTGCAAACAAGCTAACAGGGGAGTTCAAGGACTCGGTGGGTATGGTCACTGGGCTGTGGCCCCTTGATTATAAGAAACTCAAATGGCATTCCTTGCAGCCGGCATATGAGGCCTTTGCCCTTGATCGGGACCACCTTGTTGACGTCTATACACCTGATACCGTGCTTGGGCATGTCACCAAAAAGGCATCTTCACAGACAGGGCTCCCCGAGGGGCTTCCTGTGGTGGTAGGTGCCGGTGATAAGCAGTCTGAGCTTTTAGGCGCAGGGGCCATAGAATCAAACATCGGGGTAATAAGCTTTGGGACGGCTACATGCATGGAGGTGATTACAAAGAAGTATATTGCAGAGAAAAACATGAAATTTTTCACCTGGCCCGCTGCACTCCCTAATACCTGGGACATTGAGATGTTTATCTTTAGGGGTTTCTGGATGGTCACATGGTTTAAGCAGGAATTTGGACATAGAGAGGCCTTGGAGGCTCAAAAAAGGGGGATTGTCCCTGAAGCTGTATTTGATGAGGTGATAAAAGACATCCCCCCAGGATCTATGGGTCTGATGCTCCAGCCATACTGGTCACCTATGATTTATGATAAATATGCCAAGGGCTCGGTCATAGGCTTTGGTGATGTCCATACCAGGGCACATATCTACAGGGCTATATTAGAAGGAATAGGCTATGAACTGCGCCGTCTCTTAGAGGTTGTCCATAATAAGACGGGAATAACCCTAGACGAGATACGGGTAGGGGGAGGGGGTTCTAAGAGTGATGTGGCGGTTCAGATAGCAGCTGATATCTTCAACCTGCCCACCTCGAGGATGGCCACATCAGAGATAGCAGCTCTTGGTGCAGCTATAGATGCAGCCGTGGGTACAGGCATGTTCGATTCTTTCGAGCAGGCTGTGTCGTCCATGGTAAAGAAGGGTAAAACCTTTGAGCCTGTTCCATCCAGCCAAAGGATATACAATGACCTGTACAATGACGTGTATAAGCGAACATATAAGGTTATGAAGCCCCTGAACAAGAAGATAGCCCATATCATAGGATAGCCGCCCGAGGATTAAAGGAGTATGTTTGGGAGACCAGTCCTTATATCTACAGGCCTTTTTGTCCCATATATTGGGCTAGATCTGCCACACGGCAGGAGTAGCCCCACTCGTTGTCGTACCAGGCCACAATCTTGGCCATGTTGCCCTGGAGGACCTGGGTAAATTCTATGTCCACAATAGAGGAGTGAGGGTCGCCTTTGAAATCCATTGAGACCAGGGGATCTTCAACACAGGCCATGATGTCCTTGAATGTAGTGCGGGCTGCCTTTTTTAAGACAGTTCGTAGTTCTTCGGTTGTGGTTTTTTTACCTAGCTGGGCCACAAGATCCACCACAGATACAGTAGGGGTAGGCACCCTGAATGAATAGCCGTCGAGGCGGCCGGCAAGTTCCGGGATGACCAGGGCTAGTGCTTTAGCTGCACCCGTGGTGGTGGGAATGATATTCATAGCCGCAGCCCTGGCCCTGCGAAGATCCTTATGGGGCAAGTCTAAGATCCGCTGATCGGTTGTATAGGAATGCACAGTCGTCATCATGCCTTTTTCTATGCCAAAAGCCCTGTGGATGGCCAGCACTGGCGGGGCAAGGCAATTGGTAGTGCAGGAGGCGTTAGATACAATATGGTGTATTTTGGGGTTATATGCCTTGTGGTTGATCCCCATGACAATAGTGAGGTCTTCATCCTTTGCTGGTGCAGTAATGATAACCTTCTTGGCCCCTGCCTCAATGTGGGCTATTGCTGCGGAACCAGTCCTGAAAATGCCTGTACTCTCAATTACTATGTCCACCTTCTCCTCATCCCAGGGGATGGAAACCGGGTCCCTGAAGGCAAAGTTTTTTATGAAGTGATCATTGATGAGGAAACCATCTTTCTTGACTGTTATATCTCCAGAAAAGCGTCCATAGTTGGTATCGTACTTGAAGAGGTGAGCGCTGGTCTCTATGTCGGACAGATCGTTGATGGCTACTACGTTTAGTGATCGGGGGTGTCTTTCAAGAATGGCCTTTAGTACTTGGCGTCCTATACGGCCAAACCCGTTTATGCCGATGCGAATCATAGTCCCTCCTTTAGTTATCATCTATACGGTACTTATGAGCTAACAACAGGTCGTAGTTGGTCTGCAATGCCTGGTGGAGTCGGGCATTATCAAGGGCTATTGCGCTCAAGTTAGCAACAGCTTCTAAGAACTGGATTTCTTGGTCGCTGAATTCACGAGCCCTGGAGGTGTAGACCCGTGATACACCGATAACCTTTTTGCCCACCTTGAGGGGAACAACTAATACTGATTTTATCCCCTCATCTTTGGCCTTGGCCCTGTACTGAAAGTCTTTGTCTTTCTGGGCATCCTTTATCCAGATTGTCTCTCCCGTAAGGGCCTTTTGATCTATGCCGCTTTCTTTTATCAAAACCGGACCCTTGCGGATATAGTCCTCAGATAGTCCGCAAATTGCCCCCATAAAGAGTTTTTCCTTTCGTGAGTCCAAAAGACGGATAGAGCATCCCTTGACATTCATTGCCTTGACAACACTTTGGGCAATCTCTTCTAAAACCTCTGAAGGCTGTAAAGATGCATTGATAACCCTGGCCACATTGTATAGAGCCATAAAATAATCCTTTTCTTTTCCTCTCATAGGCTTACTCCTTTGTGCTGGTTATGTTTTCCCTCCATTGGTGATTACCAACTGATAGAGTCTCACAAATTCACATATTTCTTGAGAATAGGGAACAAAGCAACTACCAACTATATAGAAACCCAATAACTACTTCTTAAGAAAAGTCAAAGGGAAAATATTAGTAGGTGGTCTTCTGACAGGTTATGGATTCAACTAATCGAACCAATAAAACTAATGAGTGGTAATAGTCATCTCCGGATAGATCGAATCATCCCTTCAAAGTGTTAGGTAGCTTGGTGGTTTTATACACAATGTAGAGTCTTTAGTCTCTAAAGAAAAAGCCATGAAGAGCCGAGAAGAGATATAAGTATATCACAGCGAAAGGTGCAGTTTGTGAAAGAGAAAAGAAAGCATGTAAGGAGTCCAGTAAAGATAGAAGCCCGTTATCAGGATCTATCCGATACTATTATAAAATGTAAGGTAAAGAATCTGAGCAAGGGGGGGGTGTTTATAGAGACAGAACACCCTCTGGATAAGGATTGCATCTTCACTATAAGCTTTGATGCAGTGGATTTGGGGAAGATTATTGATATTCAGGGAAAGGTAGTAAGAGTGATTCCTGAAGAGGGCATGGCCATCCAGTTTACAGACCAGGAAAACAAAGATATACAAACCTTGATAGAAATGATTAAGAAACTGAATAAAGGCCCAATGATAAGTCTAAGCCGTATAGTCACGAAAGCCTAATCTCATATGTAATGATCTAAAGACAATTTTGGCAAAGGGTATACTTGTTTTTTAAGTATACTACTAGCTCCACTCCTTAGGTTTGATCTCTGCACATAACATCCCGATGAGAATAAGTCCGGCCCCTATTAATGCGATGGTCCCCATAGATTCTCCTATATACCAGTAGGCAAATAATGCACAAAATACAGGCTCTGTGGTAAATATTATGGCTGTCCTTGTAGGAGATATTATGCGTTGAACTCGTGTCTGGCATACAAATGCAAATACTGTTGCAAAAAGCGCTGTAAATATTGCAGTACCCCAGACGCATGTTGATATTACCAGGGGGGTATCTTCCCATATCAGCCATGATAACCAGCTTAATAGCGCTACTGTCATTATCTGGGTTCCTGCTAAAAGGTCCGGGTCCATCTTGGGGGCATATGCACCGGTAAATAATAGATGAAAGGCTATAGCAAAGGAACAGCCCAGTGTCCACATATCCCCAAGGTTTGGCTGCATTGGCGTACCTTTTGTGACTAATAGAAATAGCCCTGCACATGCAAAGATAACACCTGAAAGGGCCCAGCCGGAAGGTTTTTTGTATAATACAAGCATAGATAGAATAGGGACCCACACCACATTTAATCCCGTGATAAAACCTACGTTAGATACTGATGTGTAAAAAAGCCCCATTGTTTGGAGCGCGTAAGATGCAAACAGGAGTATCCCTAAGATGATACCCGAGGTCAGGGTTCTTATATCGAGGTCCTTCAACTTTGGGAAGATAAATAATGTTATAGCAACGGATGCAATGGTAAATCTAAGGGCAAGGAATCCGAATACGCCGATATCTTCAAGGGCAATCTTGACCATGGTAAAGGTAGCCCCCCAGATAAGGGTTACCATGAGGAGCATTGCATCGTTGATATACCGGTATTTTCCTGGTCTGGATTTCAAATAGATGAGCCTTAAAAAAAGGCGCCCCATTAAATGGGGCGCCTTTTTTTTTATGTCTGAATTTTAGACTATTATTTCATCTCGGCCAGCATATCCTTTGCCTGGTTGCTGTAATACTTGTCATCGCTCTTTGCCGCCTTCTCGAGTAAGGGCTTTGCCTCATCCTTTTTCCCTGTATCTAATAAAACCTCGGCAAGATAAACCTGAATTTCAGGGTTATCCGGAAAAGATTTCAATGCTTCGCTAAGATACTTAAGCGCCTTTTTATTCTTCTTCATGGGCCATGGGAGTACAGCCCAGAAACGGCCAAGGGCAATCATGGGGCCGCCATCTTGATACATCTTGTCGGCTTCATATGCCTTCTCAAAGCCCTCTTGAGTCTTTCCTTTCAATCCTTCCTTTAAAGCTGTAAGGATGCTGACCCCATCAGCGTAAACCCCTACAGAACATCCGTACCAGAAATTCCCTTCGACCTTGTTTGGCTCCAATTCTATGGCCTTTTCGCCGTAATTTATGCCTTCTTTGCCATATTTTTTGCAGATCTCCTTCCAACCCTCTATATTTTGTGTCTTGGCCTTATCGCCATACTCTCTATACGCCCTCGCACACTTCCAATTGGCTTCATAGCTATTTGGGCTTGCCTGAACCGCCTTGACATAAAGTGGGATGGATTTCAGGATGTTTTCTATCCCTCCCTGATCATAGAGGTTATCTGCCTGTGTCAGATAATCCTGGGCCAATAGGCTCAAAGGAAAAACAAATATTACCGCACAAAATAAAACCCCCGCAAACAATCTTTTCATTATAGTACCTCCTTATTTATTAAATTAGGTATATGCTACCTTGTATATATTATAATAACCAGATTGACTTTGTCCACTATAAATATGCAAAATTTTTTCATCTCTTGGGATTAAAATTTTTTGTGGTTGTATTTTTGTGGAAACAATTGTGGTGATTTATTGTTGACGCCTGATATCTCTTTGTTATACCTTGGGATTTGGTTATGGGTAGTCCGTGAGGGCGTAGGGGAAGACGGTGCAAGTCCGTCGCGGGCCCGCCGCTGTAACCGGGGACGAAGGCCGCTTAAATGCCACTGCCCGAAAAGGTGGGAAGGCGCGGTGAGTAGGATGATCCGGAAGCCGGAAGACCTGCCCATAAAGATATTGAATTTCTGACTCCGCGGACCAGGGTCAGTGCTAATAGAGGATGAAAAACGGCATCCCCGGATCTATTAATTTAGATCCGGGGATTTTTTTGTTTGGCAAGGCGAGAAAGGGCTTATGAAAATACATGAGGTTATGCCAGGTGTCTTTGCTCTTTCTGGCATAAAGGTCACTCTGTAGGGTTATATAGGGAGGTGATTCAATGGTATATGATCTGTTTGTAAAAGGTGGGCCTATAATGTGGCCGCTTCTTGTGTGTTCGCTGGTATCGGTTACCGTAATTATCGAGAGGGCTATCTTCTGGTGGAGGCAAGATAAAAGAAGAACAAGTATGCTTGTTGAAGAGATCTTACGCCACACAGAAGAGGGCAATTTTGAAGGTGCCACCTCTATTGGGAGTGGTATATCTGACGTTGTTGTCAGGGTTCTTACTTCAGCCCTTGTTCATAAAGATGATGGGCCATTAGAGAATATGCAGATTGCAGCTCAGGATGAAATCGAAGAGATGAAAAGAGGCATGGGTGTACTGGATACTATTATTACCATGGCCCCTCTATTAGGTATACTGGGCACTGTGATAGGGATAATCGAATCTTTTAATCTGCTGGGTCTGGCAGGCATAGAAGAGCCAAGGGCTGTAGTCGGTGGTGTTGCCCAGGCATTGATTACTACAGCTGCAGGACTTAGCGTGGCCCTCATAACATTGATTCCCTTTAATTACCTGATAACAAAGGTAGATAAGGCCGCCAAACATCTTGAAAAGATCACAGCCCGTTTTGAGGTGGCATATAAAAAGGGGATGAAAAGATGCAATTAACTAGCGGATATGAGAACAGGAAAGCCCGGATAGAAATGGTGCCGCTCATTGATATTGCATTCCTCCTCCTTGTATTCTTTATCTATGCCATGTTGTCTATGACGGTTTACAAAGGGTTTAAGGTAGAGCTTCCTGAGGCGTCTGCCGCCCGGATAGATAAGATAGAGCATATAAGCATTACCATAACAAAGGACAATGAGATCTATCTGGATAAAGAACAAGTCACATTGAATTCACTCCTTGACGGGATTAGTGAATGTATGGGTAGAAAGGACGATATCCAGGTAGCTATCAGCGGTGATATTCATGCTGATCTCGGGGTTGCCATCTCTGTCCTTGACCTGCTTAGAAGATCAGGGATCAAGGATATCTCATTCGAATGCAGGGACGCTACTAAATGAGGTTTTCTGATTTTATCTTGCCCTTTTGTATCGCACTCATCATTCATATAGGGCTGTTTTTGGTATCCCCTTCATATCATGATGCTAAGGTGATATACAAAAAAGGTGTATCTGTTGTAAGGCTTAGTATTCTCCATCCGGTAGAGGCTCAGGTCTGTTCTAAGGGCCAGTCGGAAAAGAGTGTGAATGTATCTAATCTGGAGAAACAAAGAGAAACGAAAGACAGGCAAGTACAGAGGAAGGTCCAAGAAAAAAAGGATATACCGCTTAATGAAGCTCAGGTAGTAAAACATGAGGATCACAGGTCAGAAACCAGGGTTTGCAAGGTAGACCAGGCATATAAGCATGAAAGCACTGATGGTGCACTTGAGGAAAAGGGTGTAAATACTCCTGCTGTAATTGCCGATCTGCCAATGCCTAGATATCCTGTTTATTCGAGGAGGCATGGTGAACAGGGTTCAGTTATGCTTTCTGTTGAAGTCTTGAAAGACGGTACCCATGGAAGGATAGGGGTTATAAGCTCAAGCGGGAATCTTCGTCTTGATCGTGCTGCCATGCGCGCTCTTGACAAGGCCAAATTTATCCCAGCAAAAAAAAGTGGTGTGGCCGTCGCGTCACAAAAAGAGGTCACATTCACCTTTAAATTAGAGGATTAATATAAACGGCCTTTGATCAATAGTCCTTACGGCCTGGCAGGCACAATCAAGGATGAAAATATATTTAGCCCGGAGTGGTCTTTTAGTTCTGTACTTATATTTGTCAGTAGTCCGTGGCCCGTTGTCCGTTGTAAAATCTCCCAATAGGATGATCACCCTCCAGTATACCACTGACAACTGACTACGGACAACTGACAACTATTTTCATACAAATCTAACCGCGCTTCTTATCTTTATTACCGGCCAGCAGTAAGACCACAGGGCTTGCCACAAATATTGAAGAATATGTACCAACAAGCACACCAATCAACATGGCAAATGCAAAGTTGTGTATTACACTACCCCCAAAGATAAACAGGCAAAATACCACTAAAAATGTAGTAAGTGATGTAAGGAGCGTACGGCTCAATGTCTGGTTTATACTGCTGTTTAATAACTCTATGATCCCAACATTTTTCCCCTGTTTTTTCATGTTTTCCCGTATCCGATCAAAGACCACTATGGTGTCGTTTAAGGAATAACCCACAATGGTAAGCAGGGCCGCGATTATAGGCAGACTTACTTCTTTGCCTGTAATGGAAAATATCCCTACGGTGATAATCACATCATGGATCAGGGCAACAATAGCACCCAGGGAAAATCTCAATTCAAATCGCCACCATACATAAATCAAGATCCCTATGCCGGCATAAAACAGGGACAGGATTCCCTTCTGCTTCAGGTCTTTGCTTACCGTCGAGCCTACCATCTCAATCCTACGGACATCCACATTGGTCTCTCCAAAGGCAGTATGTAAGGTGTTTTCTAACTTGGCGGAGAAGCCCTTTGTTGATTCATCGCTCATGGATGTCCTTATAAGAAATTCATTGTTTTTAAGGGTACCTACACCCTGAATAAGTGCCCCTTCCAGACCGATTGGCTTTAGTGCATTTCTTATATCTTGCGCACGAATTGCATTGGGGAACCTTACCTGAATCAACGTACCGCCAGCAAAGTCAATGCCATAATTGAGGCCTTTATAAAGGAATAGGGATATTATACTTAGAATAATAAATAACCCTGAAAGGGCATAAGCAATCTTTCTTGCACTCATAAAATTAATATGTGTACCTGATTTTACCAGCTCCATCTCTACCTCCTAGATACTGACATACTCAATCTTTTTATATGTAACAAACCATTCAAATATCCACTTGCACAGCACAAGCACAGTAAACAGAGATGCTATAATACCAATAGACAGTGTTACGGCAAAACCCCGTATGGGACCTGTACCAAACTGGAACAAGACAAGGGAGGCTACCAAGGTCGTAATGTTTGCATCAAGTATTGTAGACAGTGCGTTCGAATATCCTGATTCTATAGCTGCCTTGGGAGTCTTGCCAAACCGTATCTCCTCTCTTATCCGTTCATATACAATCACATTTGCATCCACTGCCATACCGATGGTAAGCACTATACCTGCAATACCCGGCAGGGTAAGCACAGCATGAAACATGGCCAAAGCCCCAACTATAAGGAAAAAATTACATACCAGGGCAAGATTCGCTAAGAGACCTGACCATTTATAGTATATGAACATAAATAGTATCACCAAAATCCCACCTACGATTACAGAAACTATTCCCTTGTGTATTGAGTCATGGCCTAATGATGGGCCAACTGTACGATTCTCTAATATATTCACAGGGGCAGGCAGCGCCCCTGCCCTGAGTACGATTGCAAGATCGCTTGCCTCATCCAGATTGAACCTGCCTTCTATTATGGCCTTGCCCCCTGAAATAGGCTCTTTTATCACAGGTGCGGAATACACCTTACCATCCAACAAGATGGCCAGCCTTTTGCCCACGTTTTCGCTAGTAATCCGTGCAAATATGCGCCCACCTTCCCTATTGAATGAAATGGCCACGTAAGGCTCGTTGTAGGTAGATGCTATACGTACACGTGCGTCTTCCAAAAGATCACCGGTCATCAGCGTCTGCTTTTTCAGCAAGATTGGTTTGTAACCGGATTTTTGGTACGCAATATAACTGCCAGGCGGGATATCTCCCTTTAATGCTTCCCCAAGTGAATGTTCTTCATCAACGAGCTTAAACTCAAGGATTGCGGTCTTTCCTATGAGGCTTATAGCCCTCTGGGGGTCTGTTATGCCAGGGAGCTGGACCAGTATCCTATCTTTACCCTGGGGTATAATAACGGGCTCGGTTACTCCAAACTGGTCTATGCGGTTTCTGATCGTCTCAAGGGCTTGAGAGGCTGCTGCTTCCTTT
This sequence comes from Thermodesulfobacteriota bacterium, assembly GCA_034716155.1. Lineage (GTDB taxonomy): Bacteria > Desulfobacterota > Desulfomonilia > UBA1062 > UBA1062 > JAGGYK01. The sequence continues at coordinate 44,845 of JAYEFR010000079.1, read as the reverse complement.
ATTCGAACCACCTCAGTAGGGTCCATCTTTAGGATAATATGCAATGTCCCATTCTGGGTGCTTGTCTTTAGTTCCTTTAAGAAGGGATAATCACCCTCTAGCAGCTCGATAAGTTGTTCTCTATCCTCTGGCCTTCTTAAGGCTACATCTATACAGTCAGGCAGCGTAGTGTTTACAGATGCATAATGTATTCTTTTATGTCTCATTTGGGTCTTCATATCAGAGGTTATACTATTTAGCCTGCTCTCCACTGCCTTATTCGCTTCAACTTTTAAGATGAGATGCATGCCCCCTTGAAGATCCAGACCTAGACGAACTTTGCTCTTAGGGCCTATCCACTGGTCCGGCAATTCCTTAACAAGACTAGGCAGCGCAAATATAACTACAACAACCATTAGTGCCAAGATAATGAAACCCTTTATCTTAAAATTATCCATACCTACCTCCTCTAGTAGCAGATTGAAGATCTAGCTATTGATTTGCCCCTTCCTTTGCTTTTTTATAGGATACAGCGTCCCTGGAGACCTTTATCTTCACCTTATCCCCGACATCTAATGTAAGCACCTGATCTGCAATTCCCACGATCTTGGCATGAATTCCGCCACTTGTTACCACATCGTCCCCTTTCTTTAATACAGAGAGCATCTGCTTGTGGCTCTTTGCCTTCTTTTGTTGAGGCATGATCAGGAGAAAGTAAAACACAACAAAGATAAGGACAAGAGGCATCAAGGTCATCATAAAGCTACCAGGATCCCCACCACTGCCTGCTGCATAAGCGATATTAATCATTATACACCTCCCTAATATACTTTTTTACATCGTCAAAATAGTTTTCTTCTATGGAATGCCGTATATTTGACATTAATTCAAGGTAGAAATAAAGATTATGGATAGTATTCAAGATAGATCCAAGGATTTCATGTGACACAAACAGGTGCCGCAGGTAGGCCAGCGTGAAATTTTTACATGTATAACAATTGCATTTGTAATCCGGGGGGGAGTTGTCTTCTTTGTATCTGGCCTGTTTTAGAGATATCTTGCCGTTTTTGGTAAACAACATCCCATTTCTGGCATTTCTTGTAGGCAGTACACAGTCAAACATATCTATTCCCCTTGCTACAGCCTCTACGATATCTAACGGGGTGCCTACTCCCATGAGGTATCTTGGCTTTTCATGCGGAATATAAGGTAGCGTAGCATCTAATGTTTCTAACATAAGCGATCTGTCTTCGCCTACGGATAAACCTCCGGTAGCGATGCCTTCAAAGGGCAGCCCGGAGATTTCCCGAGCGCTTTCTGCCCTTAAGTCAGGATATACCCCGCCTTGGACTATGCCAAATAAGGGCTTGTCTTCCTTCCTCGCAGCAAGACAACGTCTAGCCCACATAGAGGTACGTCTTACAGCATCTTTTATGTGGGCTTTTGTACTTGGGAATGATACACACTCGTCCAGACACATCATAATATCAGGGTCTAGCAGGTGTTGTATCTCTATAGCCTTTTCCGGAGAAAGCATATGTCTTGATCCATCTATATGGGATGCAAAATATATCCCTTCATCTGAGATCTTTACTAACTTTCCAAGGCTGAAAGACTGGAATCCACCGCTATCTGTAAGAATAGGGCCTTCCCATCCCATAAATTTATGCAACCCACCTGCACAGGAGATAACTCTTTCTCCCGGCCTCATGTGTAGATGGTATGTATTAGAGAGTATAATCTGAGCCCCGATATCCTTTAGAAAGCCAGGGGTCATTGCCTTTACTGTAGCCTGTGTACCTACAGGCATGAATACAGGGGTTTCGATTACACCTTTAGGTGTTTTGATCTTACCTCTTCTTGCAAGCCCTTGGCTGGCTATTAATTTATAACTAAAGGATGAACATGGCGTCGCCATAGCTAAAAAACCTGTATTTCCTTATCGCAGCTTCTCTGTAAGCTTCCATCATCAATTTTTGCCCCCCAAATGCACTTGTTAGCATAAGTAGCGTGGAACAGGGTAAATGAAGGTTGGTGAGCAATGCCTTTATCCCTTTGAACTTAAATCCTGGATATATAAACAGCCCTGTAGAGCCGGGGCCTTCTACAATTCCCCCATTTTCTTTCAAGAGATGCTCTATTACCCGGGTAGATGTAGTGCCTATTGCAATAATTTTCCTTTGTTGCTTGATTGCATTATTGATTGTATTTGCTGCATCTTTTGAGACAAAAAAATCTTCTTTTTCCATAGGATGATCTTCAATCCTTTTTACACGCACAGGCCTGAATGTCCCGGGCCCTACATGAAGAGTAATCCATGCCAGCTCCGCCCCTTTATCTTTTAAGGTATTTAAAAAAGACAGACTGAAGTGCAGGCCTGCTGTAGGGGCTGCTACAGAGCCGTCATGTCTTGCGTATACGGTTTGATATGATTTAGAGTCTATTTCTTCTGGAGATCTATGTATGTAGGGCGGGAGAGGGACCTGTCCGGAAGAGAGTACGGCATCTGGATTTGAAAAGGTTATTAAAAATAGATCTTTTTGCCTCTCTTCTATAATGCCACTAAGTCCATTACCAAAGTATATAGATGTCCCTTTCCTTGGAGTCTTTGATGCCTTAACCAGACACCACCACTTCTTTTTTGAGGCCTTTTTCACTAAAAGTACTTCCACTTTTCCACCGGTGGATTTTTTGCCTAGGAGTCTAGCAGGTATTACCTTAGAGTTATTTAACACAATACAGTCTTCGTTTCTTATATAATCTAGAAGATCCATAAATTTTCTATGATATATCCTTTTTTTTGCCCTATCCACTATAATGAGTCTCTCCGTACCCCGGGCTAAAGGATATTGAGCGATCAATTCTTCTGGTAAATTGTAGTTAAAAGCCTCTAAATCCATTTGGGCCTACATCGTGCCGATAAAAGTGCTTATATATACAATCCCAATCCCAACAAGAGCGGCTATTAACCCAATTATCTGAAGGGTTTTATTGGAAATGCTATCTATCTGTTTGACCAGTGTCCTCATTCCTTGAGGAGAGACAATATATGGAATCCCCTCTATTATCAAAACCATGCCTATAACACATAAGAAATATGCCATAATATATGGGCTATATCTAATCTGCCATATCAAAGTCAATACATTAAGCTTTTGCAATCTTCATCTGAAATCAGTTTTATATTAGTAGTCTGTCTTATCTGGTGAGGATCTGTCCCGTACAGGGCATTTAAGCCCTTTATCCCTTTTGCCTTGGTATATCTGAGGCATATACCTGATGCGATCTCCAGATTTGTCTGGTTTGCCTTTCCCCGCAGCACACTTAAGGGACCAGGTACGCCTGCTATCTTTATAAACATATTTCCCGGGTATTTCATACCAGCTAGCACATCATTCTCCTGTTCATTTCTTGCGACTACGAGCACTGTAGATCTGTCTAAGATAAATTTTCTGCCCACTATATCCAGCATAATATCATATCTGGTAGGAGGTTGTGGCGAAAAGTTGTCTATAGTTTCCTTCACCTTTATAGCGATTTCCTTGTTGGCCAACATACATCCACCACCAGATGCAGGGATATGGGGTGACTTTATACCAAACATCTCAGCCAGGTATATTTGAGATTTTCTGCCTCTTCCTGTGATACCTAATAACTTCTCTCTATCTACTATACCTAAACGTTCTGGCTTTGTAGGTTGCATACGTTTAGCACAGAGAGGTCTAAGCAGTATATCTGCAAGCCCGGATGCCTTTACAATTACATCCAAAGTGTCTCTTCTTTGAGACATGGGGCGCTGTCCCAATACCTCCCCTGTAACTATAAAGGATGCATTAAATACCGCTAAGAGTTTTTTTGCAGCCTTGAGCATACCGATCCTGCAGTCTATGCAAGGATTCATATGCTTCCCGAATCCATGGGCTGGGTTTATAAGTATATTGATAAGCTCATCTGTATAATCTATGACATGAGGACATATTCCATATTTGTGAAGATGCGCTGTCTTAAACGCTTCAGGATTTTTTAAGGCGTTAAATCCAAAAAAAGGAGTGGCAAAATAGAGCGCATCTACATAAACCCCTTGGGTTTGCATAATCTTTATAGCCAGGATACTATCTAAGCCACCCGAATATAATGCTATGCAGTTTTTCCTTTCCATATAAGTGTACCCCGGGCATTATCTAGGAACAAGTCTATTCACTTCATTTAAACCAATGAAACCAACAAAACTATATAAATATCTTTTTTCATATAAACGGTCATGGCCTACCGCTCACAACGAAAGATGAAAATATTTTCGGGATGAGGGTTCTATCGCTTGCTTTTTATCGCTCTTTGATACATCCTTTTGGCTTGCTTACGGGCGCTCCCTAACTCGCCCTTTGGGCTCAAACATAAGGGAGCGGTTCCCCTTTAAGCTCCGCCAAAGGATGTATTAGCAAATCGCGATAGAAGGTATATCTCAAGAACCCCTCCATCCCTTAATCTACACGGATAGATTCCCCCTTTGAAGGGGGCCGGGGGGATGTTATTGGGCCCCCTGATCCCTGACCCCTATTTTCATATAAAAAACCCATATCCACCCCAATTCAATGGAGTAGATATGAGCTTTAATGCATGGCGGGAGCGAAGGGACTTGAACCCTCGACCTCCGGCGTGACAGGCCGGCGTTATAACCAAACTTAACTACGCCCCCTTACTAAAATAGCCTTTGGTAGGCGGAACAGGATTTGAACCTGTGACCCTCGGCTTGTAAGGCCGATGCTCTCCCGCTGAGCTACCCGCCCAGCTTTGACCGCATTTAGCGGACTTACTTGTTTACTGTGTCTTTTAAGGCCTTTCCTGCCCTAAACCGAATACCCTTGGAAGCCCTAATCTTAATCGGCTTTCTTGTCCTGGGATTCACACCATTTCTCGCAGCCCTTTTGGTCACCTCGAATGTTCCGAAGCCGACCAATGTAACCTTGTCGCCTTTTTTAAGTGCTTTTGTAATAGCATCAATGGTGGCCTTTACTGCTTTCTCTGCTGCAGCCTTTGGTAATCCAGCCTTGTTTGTTACTGTTCCAATTAATTCCGTCTTTGTCAAACCGTGCCTCCTTAGATTTTATTTTATACCCTATTATAAAGGCATTTAGTACCTAACAGTATTTATTTTTACTGTCAACACCTCAATTAAGGGCATATTTAATTACCTCATCCATATGTCCTACCATACGGACATCCAAATCCTTTACAATCTTTTTTGCAACCTCTTTCAAATCCTTTTCATTCTCTTGAGGAATTATTATTACTTCCATTCCAGCTTCTCTGGCTGCAAGCAACTTTTCTTTGAGTCCGCCTATAGGCAGCACCCTCCCACTTAAGGTAAGTTCGCCTGTCATGGCAACGCCGGCCTTTACAGATCTTTTAGTAAGGGCGGAAACAATCGATGTCGCCATAGTAATACCTGCGGAAGGGCCATCCTTTGGAATGGCACCTTCCGGTATGTGTATGTGGATATCTGTTTTATTATAAAAGTCAAGAGCAAGCCCAAATTGATCAGCTTTTGAGCGAACATAACTCATCGCAGCCTGAGCAGATTCCTGCATTACATCGCCTAGCTTTCCTGTCAGCAGCAGATTGCCTTTACCTGGCAGGACTGTGGCTTCCACAATAAGCAATTCCCCTCCTGCTTCAGTCCATGCAAGACCATTGGATACACCTACAAAATCCTTTTTTCCCCGCAAGGGTTTCCTATATCTGGGCACACCCAAAAGTTGATGTACCTTTGATTCTGTGATTTTTAACTTGCCCCCATTAGATCCCTGAACTATATTCTTGGCAATCTTTCTGCATATGGAAGAAATTTCTTTTTCAATATTTCTGACCCCGGCCTCTCTAGTATATTCCCGAATTATAGTATTGGTCGCTTTATTGGTAAAGGTCACATTCTTGCCTGACAGGCCATGCGCTTTTATCTGCTTTGGGATAAGGAAATTTTTTGCAATTTGAAGCTTATCATAAGCTGTATAGCCTTCAATCCTTATTATTTCCATCCTATCCATTAAAGGGGCAGGGATTGCATATAGATTGTTGGCTATGGTGATGAACATCACCTTGGAGATATCATAGTCAATATCGATATAATGGTCGCTGAAGGAATAATTTTGTTCCGGATCTAAAACCTCGAGTAATGCAGCAGATGGATCTCCTCGAAAATCAACGCTCATTTTGTCAACTTCATCCAATAAGAATACCGGGTTGGATGTCCCCGCACGTTTAATACCCTGGATAATCTTACCAGGCAATGCCCCTATATAAGTACGTCTATGCCCTTTAATCTCTGCCTCATCCCTTACGCCACCTAAAGAAACCCTGACGAATTTCCTCCCTGTAGCCCTTGCTATAGAGCGCCCTAGGGATGTCTTCCCTACCCCGGGGGGCCCGACAAAACACAGGATAGGGCCTTTTACCTTACCGACCAAATGGTGAACTGCTAAATACTCCAAGATTCTTTCTTTGACTTTATCAAGACCATAATGATCTTCGTTTAAGATTTGTTCGGCTTCTTTAATATCGGTTTTTTGGGGAGACATCACATTCCAGGGTAGCTCCATGAACCAGTCTACGTAATTGCGCACCACGGTTGCCTCGGCGCTCATGGGGGGCATCATTTCTAGTCTTTTCAATTCAGCCAGGGCCTTTTCCCTGGCTGCTTGAGGCATATTCTTTTTTTTAAGTTGCTGTTCTAACTTTGCACACTCGCCTAAGGCCCCTTCATTATTTGACAACTCTCCTTGAATCATTCTGGCCTGTTCATTAAGGTGATATCTTTGTGTTGAGCCGATCTGTTCTTTGGCATGAGTCCGTAGCCGTTCCTCTATCTTATATATCTCTATCTCATTTAATATGAAGGTATATATCTTTTGCAATCTGTCTTCTACAGCGGTCTCTTCAAGCAATTCCTTTTGGATGGCGCTTTTCATCCCTATGTAAGAAGCAATCATATCTGAAAGGGCAGATGGATTCTCTTCTGAGATAATCTTATCCATAATTTCTTTGTCTATACGGCTCTCAAAGACTTTATTATAATCCTTAAAGCTTTTCACTACCAGACGTCTAATGGCCTCGGCCTCGTTTTCGTCTTCTATCCTGTCAGGCATATCCTCTGCTTCTACCAGGACATAATCGGAATTTGGCAAAACCCTCTTTATATGCCGGCGGCTCTTACCCTCTATAAATATCTTCAGGCTTTCATTTGGAAGACGTATCAAGTGGAGTATACCGGCAAGCACCCCTACATGGGATATATCGTCCATACTCGGGTCTTCTACTTTAGGATCTGTTTGGCAACATACTACAATATCATTCCCACTCTTATATGCAGCATCTACTGCTGCTATGGATGTCTCTCTTTCTATAAACAGCGGGAGGATCATATGTGGTAGAACCACTATATCATTAAGATAGAGTAACGGATAAATGTCTAGCGAATGCCGATCTGTCATGGCTAGAGCTTATGCTCGACCCTTTTTCTCTCATACACGATAACCGGTGCTTGTTTATTTAATACAACCTCTTGCCCTATAAGGCATTCTTCTACACCGTCCATGTCGGGGATATCATACATGATATCCAGCATTACATTCTCCATGATAGAACGAAGCCCTCTTGCGCCTGATCCGTGTTTCATGGCCAATTTAGCTATGGCCGTTAAGGCCTCAGGGCTAAATTTGAGGCTAACCCCTTCAAGTTCCAAGAGTGTTTGGTACTGCTTTACCAGTGCATTTTTGGGCTCTTTAAGTATAGTAATCAAGGTCGCTTCATCTAATTCCGTAAGCGTGGACACAACAGGTATTCTCCCAACAAGTTCAGGGATCATCCCGAATTTAATGAGGTCTTCAGGTTCCACATGTTTTAAAATTTCACCTATGTTTTTTTCTTTTTTGCTCTGTATGTCTGCGACGAATCCTATGGTCTTCTTGTTTAGCCTTTGAGCTATAATTTTATCCAGACCCACAAATGCCCCACCAGATATAAACAGGATATTTGTAGTGTCCACCTGAATGAACTCTTGTTGGGGATGTTTTCTTCCACCTTTAGGAGGAATGGCTGCAATAGTGCCTTCTATTAGTTTCAGCAATGCCTGCTGTACGCCCTCGCCAGAGACATCTCTTGTAATAGACGGATTATCACCACGAGAGGCAAGCTTATCCATCTCATCTACATACACAATACCCCGTTGGGTTTTTTCTACATCGTAATCTGCATTTTGTAATAGATTGGCTATAATGTTTTCTACGTCCTCTCCTACATAGCCGGCCTCTGTTAATGTAGTAGCATCTGCTATGGTAAAGGGAACATCCAGTATTCTGGCCAGTGTCTGTGCCAGAAGTGTCTTGCCTGAACCTGTGGGTCCTATGAGAAGGATGTTGCTCTTACTCAATTCTACACCCTTTGGGTTGGCATTTGACTCTATCCTTTTATAGTGGTTATGCACTGCTACTGATAATATTTTTTTAGCACGTTCCTGGCCTATAACGTACTCGTCCAAGATAGCCTTTATTTCAGAGGGCTTTGGGACATGGGCAGTGGATTTAAAATATCTATAATGGCTATCTTCTTCAGCAATAATTTCATTACAAAGCGTTACACATTCATCACATATATACACATCAGGTCCGGCAATGAGCTTTCGCACCTCATTTTGAGATTTTCCACAGAATGAACAACGCAGTCCTTGTCCGTTAGAGCCATTAAGCTTTGACACTACCGTCCTCCTTTTCTTTTGTTTCCCCGATAGGTCTTTGTGTTATCACGCAGTCTATTATACCATAAGAGACAGCATTTTGTGCACTCATATAAAAATCCCTTTCTGTATCCTGCCTGATTGTTTCTATCGGTTGAGTTGTATGCATAGATAATATCTCTGCAAGTTCACTTTTCAACCTTAATATTTCTTTGGCCTGGATATCAACATCCGTGGCCTGCCCCTGTACCCCTCCCAGGGGCTGGTGAATCAATATTCTGGAATGAGGTAGCGCATAACGCATACCATGTCGGCCTGATGCAAGGAGTATAGCTGCCATGGATGCAGCCTGCCCTATACAGATAGTGCTTACCTTTGGTTTCACATATTGAATAGTGTCATATATCGCCATACCTGATGATACCGCTCCCCCCATAGAATTTATGTAAAAGAATATATCTTTATCAGGGTCTTCAGATTCAAGAAAGAGCAGTTGCGCTACTATAAGATTTGCAATCTCATCATTTATTTCACCGCCTAACATTATAATCCTGTCCTTTAACAGCCTGGAATATATGTCGTAGGATCTTTCACCCCTCTCAGTCTGTTCCACTACTATCGGTACTAGCGTCATCCTCGTTTTCCTCCAGTTTCTCTACCAGGGTTACATTAGAGTTTTCTATGATATAATCAAGTACCTTTTTTTCTACGATATCAAATTTTATATTCTCTGTCATTCCCCTCTGATCTAACCCTTTTTTCATCTGCTCTAAAGTCAGGTTATACCTTTTGGCCATTGCCTCTATTTCTTTGTCAAGATCATCTTGACTGGCCTCGATATCCCTTTCTTTTGCGATAGCTTCTATCAATATAGACTGTTTTACTGTCTTATCTGCCGCCTGCAAGTAGTCATCTTTAAGGCTTGACGCATCAGGATACACATCTTCCATCTTTATGCCTTGAGCCAAGAGACGTTTGGATGCGTCTCTTATCATCATTCCCGCCTGCATATTCACCATAGACTCAGGCACATCAATAGGGTTTGCCTCTAGTAATTTATCGATAACATCCTTTCTCAACCTGGCCTTTGCATTATCTTGAGCTTTTGCGATAAGCTCGTCTTTTATTACCTTCCGAAAATCTTCCATGGTTTCAACGTCCGTTCTCACCTTCTTTGCAAATTCATCGTCGAGTTTTGGGACCTCTCTATGTTTTATTGATTTGGCAGCTAGCTTTATAGTTGCGGTATTTCCTCGCATTTCTTCCATAAAGTGATCTTCAGGAAACTTCACCTCCATCTCTTTTTCTTCACCGACTTTCATCCCGATGACAGCGCCGTCGGTTTCCGGAATAGCGCTTCTTTTACCCGCTTCAATTGTGATATTTTCGCGGTTTATATCAGGATGGTCCTTGCTTGTTATATCCACTACAACGTAATCTCCAGGTAATGTTTCGTATTGTGGATCTTTAGCCTCTTCACTAGTAGCATACACGTCCTGGAATCTCTTGAGGGCATCCTCCAGCACATCCTCTCCCACATCCGCCTTCAGTTTTTTGAGTTCGAACCCTGTATATTTCTTTAGAGTTATCTCTGGTTTCACATCAAACTTGGCAAAAAATTTGAATTCTTCATCCTCCTTAGGCGGGTCATTCTCGATTTCAGGCATTGATACTACAAATAAATCGTTTTCTTTGATCGCCTGTTCAAGGTTTTCAGTAATAAGCTTTTTTGAAAGTTCCTCTCTTATATAGTCATTATAATACATCCTGAGCACATTCCTTGGAGCCTTGCCTTTTCTGAACCCCTTTATATTCGCAGTCTTGAGTATTTCATTATAGATTCCATCTGTTGTGGCTTTGACTGTCTCTTTGGGGATCAAAACTTCCATCTTTTTTGTATGGGCACTGACATCCTCTATCGCAACTTTCATCAATAAACCTCTCTACTTTTTTTTCTGGTGATCTTCATATCAGGCTTTTGTCTAATTTCAACATTTATTTGCCCCAAAGGTCAATGATTTTCTGATATACTAAGTTTTTTAAACACATGTTCCATCTTTTTGGTATACTTATTTGTCTTTCCATAGATAGAAAAAGGTGGGCCAAAAAAGAGTTCTTTCCCCCCACCCTTTATACCCTTTACCAGGCACAACTCGGCATATTCTGTGTTTCTGGAGTAGACTGCTAGTATCTTTTTGGGCTCTATCTTATGAGCCCGCATACTATAGATGAGGTCCCCCATCCTCCATACAGGATATATAATATAAAAATGTCCAGTTGGATTAAGGGCACTATATGACTGTTTTAAGAGGGCATCTAAGTCTAGAAGTACCTCATGCTTAGCAATGGCTTTATTTTTATCAGGAGGGATCCTTCCGGTAAATACAGGTCTGTATGGAGGGTTTGTAACCACTGCGTCGAATCCTTTTTCTTTAAAGGAATTGATGTCTGCTTCAATAATTTTTATCTGATCTTCAAGTCCATTTAACATTACAGATCGCCTTGACATAGTGGCCATTTCATTTTGCACCTCCACCCCTGTTACAGTTAGCCCCTTTATCCCTGCCAGTAAGATTGAAATCACACCGGAACCCGCCCCAATTTCCAGGACCTTCGTCCCTGGCGGCACATCTACAAAGGCTGCAAGCAGGTATGCATCGACAGAGAACCTGTATCCTTTTTTCTTCTGCAATACATAAAGATTCCCGCAAGCCAGGCCATCTAATGTCTCGTCTGGGTTTGGTTTAAAATCACCTCTCGTCTGGTGCATATACTATCTTATCTAACATCCTTGTATAGGTAAATATTTCGCTCTCAAGGAAAAATCTTTTTATCTCGAGCTTGGCGGTATCTATGCTGTCTGATGCATGGACCAGATTGGATTGTATGCTCATACCCCAATCACCTCTTATAGTCCCGGGCGCGGCCTCTCTGGAGTTTGTCACGCCGCAGATGGAACGGACCACGCTAACTGCATCAAGCCCGGCCACACACATGGCTATTATAGGGGTAGAGGTCATGAAATCCTTTATCCTTGGGAAAAAGGGTTCGTCTTTCAGATGGGCATAATGTTCATCCAAAAGAGAATCCGTGGCCTTAAGCATTTTGAGCGCCGTAACCGTGAGTCCTTTTTCTTCAAATCGCGCGATAATTCTTCCTGTCATACCACGTTCTATGGCATCTGGTTTGATAAGTACTAGAGTCTTTTCCAAGATAGCTCCTCCTTAAGCTTAATTATGAGTTTGAATTAAGAATTCACTTTCTCGTAATCCTTTGCGATGTCCTCAAAGAGAGATGGGCATAGATCCATAACCTTATTGAATAAGATATAGGCAAGTCTTCTTATCTCCCATTCCGCACCCCTGGCCAATCTCAATTTAAAAAAATGTCTCAAGGATCTCGCGTTTGTATATACATATGCTGAAGTAGCCCAGCCAACAGGCATAAGCCGTCTCAACTCCTGGTTTTTAACACCGTTATTGCTCAATCTTTCATATACATCCATGGCATGTCTGTGTTCTTCTTCATACGCCTTGTATATCTTCTTTACTTTGTCTTCTGAGTTTATGTATTCCATTGCAGGGTATACAAAGGTATTAGAAGATGCCTTTACATACCTGGTGGATCTGAATGTCCATCCTATACCGATTTTGTGTCTGGTCCACTGCCCTGCAAGAGATTTTGATATGCCGGTAACAAGGTATACAAACTGCACAGCCTGTATAGGGGTATCGTGACCCCATTCAATGAGTTTGCGGTTCAGTCTTAAATCGTCCTCATATGTGCCCTTTGACTCATGACTCTGTCTGGCAGTAAAGGCAGGAAGCGTTTCAATAGTTATCCCTTTGTCTGAGAGTTCCTCAACAGGAGTGGTGACTGCAACGAGCTTTACATTAGGCTCCTCACTCCTGAACAGATCACGCCTTAGATCTTTCCATTTGTCTATTGAGTTAAGTTTTTCATCAAAATATTTCAAAATGGTCTCTCCTCCTTTCCATCAGTAGATACTCTATCTCCTTGCCAAACCCCCCGATACGGTACGGCCTTACCATCTATCGGGAAAAATGCTATGCACAAGATACGAAAACCCATTTGTATTCTCACCTCATTCATACTCTGGTGTTTCATCCCTACAGTAAGCCTGCCCTGATAATTAGGCGATATAAATGCGGTCTCCAGAGGGATGCCTGATCGTATAAGGGTAGTGCGTGGTCTTATATACGCAAAGAGAAAGTTTGGCAGATTCACCTGTTCTATGGTCTGAAAAAGCACATATTCTCCAGGATTTACCAGATATACGCCATCAGGAGAAGATTCTATATCAATGACCTTTTCTATATTTGGCGTAATCCTTTTTTCTCTCATGAGAGAAGCCTTTCCAAAAGGCCGATATATGGCACCTAACCTGAGATCTACGGTTGTGCCTTCTATGCCATCTATCTGGTCCTCACCCAGATATTCAATCAGGGGTCTTTTTGCAAGCCGGCCTGTTTTATGATCTTCTATATCCACACCTTCTTTTATCAATCGTATGATCTTATCTGCCCCAATGATCAAATTATAGCCTCCTCTTTGATGTGTCCGGCCTTAGAAACTCTATGGAATACGCTGTGATTCTGTCGTTGAGCCTAAGCTGTTCCACTCTTGCTCCGGACGAGTTTAACACTTCCTTCCAGTATGCATCTCTTTTAGGTATCGGGGAATCATATCCATGTTCATATACGATCCTTACAATACCTGACATTATTATCAACTTAGTACAGGTAATACATGGCTCTAAGGTACAGTATATAGCGGCCCCCTCTACAGCTACCCCTTTTTTTGCAGCCAGCGCAATGGCATTAGCCTCTGCATGCGCAGATCTGCACATATCATATTTCATCCCCTCCGGCCAGGCAAGCGACCTGCGAAAACACTTTCCTTCATCTATACAATGCGGCTGGGAAGGTAAAGACCCATTATATCCTGTGGCAAGCACCTGCCTGTCCTTGACGATTACAGCTCCGGTAGGTCTGGAAATGCATGTTGACCTGGAGGCTGCAAGCTTTGCCAGCATCATAAAGTATTCATCCCATGAGGGTCTCTTTTGACTCATTAGTTCGATGTTTCCTTTGATTTATTTAAGATAGATAAAACTTCATGTCTATAAATGTACTACCTTCTTTGTCATATAACTTAAAATTTCCTGCCGGATGTTACCTGGAAGTTTTAAGTCTTTTCCTTCATACCCTATGCCGTTTAATGTTGTAAATAGGGAATCTATAATCCAAGGACTTTCAGCCCTTTTATGTTTTTGTATGTACTTGTCACTGGGACCATATAATTTCCGCCAAGAATCCTGCTAATCTTATCAATAATACCACCGTCCAATATGATTCCATAACCCAAGAGAAATTCTTTAAGGCATGAATCTTCCAAAATCATAAGATAGACAAAAAGTCAGTCTTGATGTACAAGAAATTATATAGCCAAAACGTATGTCTATTATGGATAATTCAAAGGGAGGATATAATGATTGATGCTATAGTTGTCGGAGCAGGTTATGGGGGGATGAGTGTAGCAGCACTTTTGGCACACTCTAAGAAACGTGTGCTCGTAATCGAGGCATCTACACTTATAGGAGGCAGGGCGAGTACATTCACGGATGAAGGTGGCTATACATGGGAATATGGGGCTCACTCTCATAGACTTGCCGACAAGGGCATTGCCAATCAGGTAATGCGTAGGCTTGGTGATGAGATAGAATTTACACCTGAAGCAAAGGGTGCAAAGCTGATTTTTAAGTCTAGCCTATGGAATAGGCCAGAGGGCCCCCTGGGCTTTCTCACCACGAAGATACTTGGTTTTTCCGGCAGGATCACACTCTTGAGATTGTTGGTAAAGATAAAGGGCGCAAATCCTTACGATTGGTATGATAAGAGCCTTTTGGAGTTTTACCACTCGTGGTTTCATAATAAAGAAGTAGAGGCTTTTTTGCCGTTTTTGGGTATGACTGTTATGTGTTCTGACCCTTCTAAGGTAAGCGCAGGAGAGGTGATTGAATTTCTTCAAAGGGTTTTAGCTGCAGGTGTTGGTGTTGGTGAGCCTGTTGGCGGGTCCGGGCGGATATTTTCAAAATTGAGATCCCGTATAGAAAAGAACGGAGAGATACACTTAGGCGAAAAGGTGACAGATATTATAATAGAAAATTCTATAGTCAAGGGGGTTGTTACAGACAAAGAAAAATATGAATCTGATAAAGTGATCTTCGCTGCAAGACTGCCTTTGCTGTTCGATGTCATAAAAGAGGATGTCTTTGACAAGGCATTTGTGACTTATTGTAAGGGGATAGAACATAGCTCAGGGCTGTCCATAGATTTTATAACAGATGCTCCGGGTTCTCAAATCAAGGCGGGGATATTAGGGGTGGATATCCCTATATGGGCAAAGTTCCAGTCAAATAGCGATCCAACCCTTACACCTCCCGGGAAGCACTTATCCACCTGGGGAATAATGTTGCCGTGGGGCTTTGATGGGGACCCTGAAGAGGCAGACAAGGCTGAACAAAGGCTGAAGGCTACCATATCGAATCTGTTTCCTGAATTTTTACCTAAGCTGAAAAAGGAAAGGAAACTGGTGGCACATATAATGAACGGAACCGTGCTAACACCCAGGCAGTCAAAACCCAATAGGCCTGATGTGGTATGCAAAGAGATTAAGGGGCTTTATTTTGTGGGTGATACGGTGAGAGGGGATGGTTGTTCAGGGGATATAAGCTTTTCATCTGCAATGAAGGTGGCGGATCATATAACAGTAAACAGTGAAGAGTGAATAGTAAAAAAGTTTTGGGTTTTGAGTTTTGGGTTTTGGGTGATTAAGAATAGTCGAGAGTCAAACTTCAGTGAATAGTAAAATATTGAATAGTGAATAGTAACAGAGAGCAAGACGATAAAGAGAGTCGAGAAAACAATAGATTAAAGACGAAAGATAGAAGAAAAATGGTTTTATGGGAAATGTAGGGACCTTTTGCCCTCATCGGCCTTTGCATAATACCCATATTGTCATTGCGAGCTTTAGCGAAGACAAACCGGGGATCCACACGAAGCGAAGAATCTCAAAGTGTCTGCAACCAATGGGATTGCCACGGCGGCCTAAAAACCTCCTCGCAATGACATCCCCCCGGCCCCCTTCAAAGGGGGAATCTGGATACACTTTATATGAGAATACTTGTCCGTTGTCCGTGGTTAGTTGTCAGTGGTATATTGGAAGGTGATTATCCTATCCGGAGGTTTTACAACGGACAACGAGCAAAAAAACTACTGACAGGTATAAGTACAGAACAAAAAGACTGCTCAGGGCTAAATATATTTTCATCCTTCGTTGTGGCCGAAAAGGCCATGGCAGTTTATAACAAGGCGGTTTTTATCTCCTTCCAGAGATCGGGGATGCCGACTCCTGATGCAGCAGAACACAGTGCAGGTAATTCGCCTAAGGCATTTTGGATTTCCAATGCCTTTTTTTGTCTTTGGGATATACCTACTTTGTCAATTTTTGTTGCTGCGACAACACATCTTATATGCGAATCCGCAAGCATTTTAAGGATAGAAAGCTCCTCTTTCTCTATGCCTCTTCTTATATCTACGAGTATAATTACCAACCTCAAGTCTCTTAATGTAGTGAAATACCTTTGCACGATATATTGCCAATCTTTTTTCATGGCCTTAGATACCTTTGCATAGCCGTACCCCGGGAGATCCACTACATAGACAGATGGCAGCCCTATGAAATCCACCTGAAAAAAATTTACATTTCTTGTCTTGCCCGGAGATTTACTGGTCTTTACCAGAGACTTTCTATGAAGCAAGGCATTTATCAGCGAGGACTTCCCTACATTAGACCTGCCTATAAATGCAATTTCCGGTATGGGCTTCAGGTTATCATAGATAGTCCCCACATACCTGGCATCTTTTATTTTTATATTCATAGACTCTTAAGATATTTGCCAACCCTATCTATCCCGGATAGTATTTTTTCCTTGGAATTCGCATATGAGAACCTGATGTATCCCTCGGCACTTGGGCCAAAGTCTATTCCGGGGGTTACGCCAACCCCGGTATTTTTCAAGATATCAAAGGCAAGTTTATGTGAATTATGTGATATATGTTTCATATTTACCAATACATAAAAAGCCCCTGTAGGCTCTACCTCAACGTTGAATCCCTGTCTTGCCATCTCCCCTAGCATAATTTTTCTTCGCCTGGCAAATACCTTACGCATCTCTTTAACATCCAAAGATGCCTCCCTTAATGCAGCAATCCCGGCCCATTGCGAGATAGAGGGTGCACAGATCATCAGGTTCTGATGGATTTTTTGTGCAGTTCTTATAAGCTCCTTAGGCAGCACTGCCCAACCCAGACGCCACCCTGTCATGGCATACGCCTTGGAGAAGCCGTTTATTACTATAGCGTTATCCGTATACTCGAGTATGGTATGTGGGATACCTTTATATACAAGACCATGGTATATCTCATCCGAGATCACTATAGGGCCACAAGATGAGATGTCCTTTATGTGGGGATCATCTAACACAGCCCCTGTGGGGTTTGCTGGAGAATTTATCAATATAGCCTTTGTCTTTGGGGTTATGGCATTCTTTACCTTAACAGGGTTTAATTGAAACAGGTCATCGCTTAGGGTTGTGATACGCACCACCTTTGCAGAGAATATCTCTGCAAAGTTTGGGTAGCACGCATAGTGGGGATCTGACATGATTACCTCGCTATCTTTATCGAGAAGGATGGCAAATGCAACCATCAGTGCGGCCGACGACCCGGCTGTGACCAAGACCTGATCAGGGTCTGTATCTACGTTGTATGTAGATTTATAGTGTTCAGATATGGCAACCCTCAATTCAGGTATACCCAATGAATGGGTATAATGGGTCTTACCCTCCCTGGTGGCCTTAAGTGCTGCGTCTATAATACACTCAGGTGTATCGAAATCCGGCTCCCCCACCTCCAAATGGATCACATCTGAACCGGAAGACGCCATTTTATTTGCAGCCTCTAGTATGTCCATCACCAAAAAGGGTCTTATGTTTTTGGCACTTTTAGATATATTCATAGGCATCAGCTTCTATATTTTGTCATCTCTTTCTTCTTCCCTGGTTTGGGATGCTTGATCACTCTCCAGATCCTTAAGGATATCTGTTATTTCCATCTCAACAGATTTTAGACGCTGTCTTAGAAACTTTATCATGTGGGAAGCCTTCTTTACTTTATCCCCAAGCTCATCAATGGGGATATCTCCCTTATTCATCTTTTCTGCAATTGTCTCTAGCTGTTTGAATACGCTGGAATAGCTTTGATTTTTTTTCATATAGGCTCCTTGTCTTCGACCAAAGAAATGATCTTACCTTTATATAATATTGTGGTTAGCCGATCTCCTCTTGATACCCCGTGTGTCTCCTTTAATGCCCTTCCATCAAGATCCAAGGTGATGCTATAGCCCCTACCGAGGACTGCCCTTGGATCCATAGCATTGAACATAGTATGTAACCTTTCCAAGGTAGTTTTGGCCTGGGTGATGGTAAAGAGGTTTGCGCGACTTAAGTCCAGAATGGAAGTGCTTACAGAAGACAGTGCCCTACTGAATATGGAAGATATCCCCTGTTTTATATAGAGATAAAGTTCGGTGATCACTCGGTCTTGAGTCTGAAGAACGTATCTGGAAGAAATAATAGTTGCCTCTTGGAGACGGGCTATGTGTTGCCGCTTAGTTGAGAGCATATTTATTGTGTTTGAACCCAGTGTAGAGGCAAGGGATTTAAGGTTATTTATTGCCTGTGAGGTATATTTCTGAGCCGTGATGGCAAGCATTGAGGCAAGCTCGCTTAAGTCAGCCTTCGAATCTTTAATGATAGTGTCGGAGGCCAGGATAAGCTCCCCTTCAACCTGTTCAATCTTATTCCAGAATTCATCTGCTCTACTTACCAGAAATTTTGCTACATCTGTAGGCGTGACAAAGTAGTTATATGATGTCATATCAGCCACGCTCAGGTCTATCTCATGGCCTATGCCCGTAATTACAGGCAGCTTGCACCTCGCTATTGCCTTACATATATCTATATCATCGAAATAAAAAAGCTCTGCTTTGGCGCCTCCGCCACGGGTTATTACAATTGCATCCATAAAGGGTGTATTTTCCAGGACTTCTATGCCCTTTACTACTTCATTTACAGTATTTTCTCCCTGCATATTGGCATTAAACAATGCAACATTGAATGTGTAGTTGCTTTTTCTTAATATACTCACAAAATCATTATATGCTGCAGAGCCCTTGGATGTGATAAGGCCGATATTTAAGGCAGGAAAAGGGAGAATAAGCCCTTTGTTCATATCCATAATGCCAGAGGATTTCAATATCTCTATGGTCTGAATCCTCTTTTTTGCAATGTATCCCAGTGTATAACCGGGGTCTATCCCATGTATTATGATCTGGAATCTGCCTTCCTTTGTGTACAGATCAATCCGGGCCCTTACCTTTACCTGCAAGCCATCAGTGAGGGCAAATGCAGTTATACCCTGGCGTCTAAGTGAGTTTTCCCACTTATTATATGCCCCCTTAAAAAATGCACAGCTTACCTTTGCGATGTATTGATCCCTGCTATCAGGCGCCTTTTCTATTAAATCAAAGTATGTATGGGAAGATTTTGCGTGAATCTTTAGCCCATGGATCTCTCCCACTACCGAGATCTCTTTGTCAAACGCCAATGTAAGGGCATTTTTAGCAATCTCATTCAGCCGACTTACTGTTAAGCAGGACACATCTAATGCAATACCAGAAAGTATCTTAAAGAATCAAGAGTTTCATTATGGAAGACAACCTTTGAAAATTCCGGCCTATTCTTCTCTAAATTTGAATATTACAAACCATCAAGGCCTTTTGGGCACGAAGAATGAAAATATGCCCGGGCCGAGAAAATAGCCTTTCCTGAAAACTAACCCCTGATCCCCGACCCCTGTTTTCATGTAAAGGGGCTTGGTAGCATATCTAAATATTTTTATTCTTATGTAAATCTTCTCTCTTACCGTTAATAGTGATATATGAACGCAGTGAATGATTGCAAATCTTTAGGAGACAGAACGAAAAGTATGAGGCGAATAAAGTCATATAGAGGGGATATATTACCTTATGGCAGCTAATACTATAATACCCGCAAACATAAAGGTACTTGTTGTTGATGATGATAAAAATATAACAAGCCTTATATATGATTACTTAAGCCAAAAAGGTTTTAATGTGTCTACTGCGATAAGAGGGGAAATCGCATTAGAGCTCTTTAAAAAGGACATATATAATATAGTAATTATAGACCTGTATATGCCGGATATGAGCGGTACTGAGTTACTCAAAGAAATCAAGCAAATAAAACCCGACACAGAGATTCTAATGATCACAGGTTTTGGGACTATAAAAGATGCTGTAGAATGCATAAAGTTAGGGGCTGCAGATTTTATTACAAAACCTATTATGTTAGATCATCTTCATATGACCATAAACAGGATCATTGAAGATGCAAGATTGAGGGAAGAGGCGGAACTTGCATCCTACTATAAGCAGTTGTCCCATTTGGATGGACTTACCGGACTGTATAATTTTCGTCATCTCACCGCTTCTTTAAAGAAGGAGGTAGAAAGACACTTAAGATATTCTCACCCACTGACTATTGCCATGGTTGATATAGATGATTTCAAGGGGTACAATGACTCAAGAGGACATGAAAAAGGAAATGAATTACTTGTTCGCATCGCACATATCTTCCGTCATAATACAAGGAATTGTGATGTGCTAGTGAGGTATGGTGGGGAAGAATTTGTAATAATATTCCCTGAAACCTCACTTGAAGAGGCTGAAGTGGTTACAAAAAGGATACTTGAGGCAGTAAAGGTTTCTCTTGGCGTCAGCGTTACTATTGGCCTTACAAGCCTTCCCAAAGATACTACAGATTACAAGGAGTTAATAGCACTGTCTGATAAAGCCATGTATTGGGGTAAAACGCATGGGAAGAATCAGATTGTAGTCTATGACGAGATGATTTCAACATGAAGATAAAGATCTCCGGTCCTACCCGCAGGATTCTTTCTGCCCATGTTTGACAGCCGCAAAATCGTACCATTTTTAATGTGAGGAGGGATACCTACCGTTATCCTTTTGAGAGAAAAGCCTGGTTTGTATTCTACTGTAATGTTTCCGCCCCTTAAAGCAATATTTGGTGTGATTGTTATATCGTGATGGATATCCATAACATTATGAAAGATCTTACTTGCCCCGTGGATGGCCATCCTTAGTATACTACGCCGTAATATATCTCTGGGTCTTCCACCATAAACCATAGCTTCATATATAATGACCTTCCCTATGTTAAAAAACTTCTCGATCCATTCACTTTTTATGGGCAGGTCGCTAAATACATCCCTATAGTTGGAATTGGAGAATATGTCATTGAATACACTTTTTTGATCAAATTTAGAGACATTATCAAAATTATAGATGCGCCTCTTAGCAGGATCAATAAGGACCCCGTATGCTTCTGTGATCTCTTTGAAGTGCCCTTCTGCATCCGGGTCTTCTGTGTTTCTGTCCGGGTGAAATTTCAAGGCAAGTCTTCTATACGCCCTTTTAATTTCTTCCGAAGTGGCCTCTCTTGAGACATTTAATATACTATAATAGTCCTTTTGGATTTCCATGAAAGATATATAGACCAAAAGCTAATCGCCTGACAAGACACTTAACCCCATTTATATAAAACCATCATGGCCTAGCGGACACAACCAGGGGTGAAAACATGTTTAGCCATAAATGATTTTTTAGTTCTGTACATATACTTGTCAGTAGTTCGTTGTCTGTCGTCCGTTGTAATACCTACAGATAGGATGGTCGCCTTTTTTTCTGGTACTATTCACTGAAGTTTGACTCTCGACTATTCTTAATCACCCAAAACTCAACACTCAAAACCCAAAACTTCTTTTACTATTCACTGATCCCTATTTTCATACAAAAGACTGGAGAAACTCAATTTCAGGCAGCTTCACTGCTGTAAGCGCCCTCCCGTATCCGGCCCCTGTGTCAATACCTATCTTATCTGTTTTTACAAGTGGCATAGTAAATGGGCTATGCCCGAATATCACCTTTTTATTCAAACCTGTAGGAGAAGATACAAACTCATCCCTTATCCATATAAGATCACTATGTTCCTGTAAGTTTAGAGGGACACCGGGTTTTATACCTGCATGCACATATATATAGTCATCATCTTCATATGACCACTTAAGGTCAGCAAAGAATTTTTTATGTGCCTCGGGCAGGGCATCAGCAATATTCTGATCAGGCCTCCCCTTTGTATACGATTCTATAGTCATATCCCCCCCATTGGAGAGATACATGGGACTGTTTGTACCGTACTCAATAAACTCCAGGAGCATGTCTTCATGGTTACCCCTTAAAAACACACATCTTGTTTCTGATGCAACTTCTATCAGCAGATCTATAACCTCTTTGGATTTATTTCCCCGGTCAATATAATCGCCCAAAAATATAAGGATATCATCGGAAGTGGCGTTAATCTTAGTCAGAAGGTCCTCGAGTTTATCTAGGCATCCATGTATATCGCCAATGGCAAATCTTCGCATGCCGACTCACAGCCCTTTTTTTGCCTTAAGTAGTTCTATCTTTAATTCCGGAATCTTTAATTGTGCTTCTTTTGATTTGGAGTTTAGCTCCAAAGCAAGCCTATATGCCTTTAATGAAGCATTCAGGTCATCAATCCTTGCCTCTTTACTCTTACCTTTATGGGATGCCCTTGTTTCATAGGCATACGCCATACTAAGTGCCACGTCATAGTCTTTCTTCTTCCCAAGATATTTTTTACAGGCATCGATTGTCTTATCCGGACTGCGCATGCCTGCAGCAGAGGCGACAAGACCTTTCATATCACTGAGCTTACCTGAGATACCTACAAGTGATTTGTAAAACCTGTAGGCTTCTTTGTAGCGCTTTAGCTTAAGAGATAAGGACGCTGCCCTACCTAGCGCATCCTTATCCTTTGGTTTTACCTTCAGCACCTTAATATATGTGTTTAAGGCGTCTTTTTTCCTGCCGGCCTTATCATAAGATGATGCCAGATTATATAAAAGAACAGGATCGTTAGGGGCCAGCAAAACCGCCTTTTTGTAGTATAGTATCTGTGATTTGGTATCCCCTAATCTGCCCATGCACATCCCTAGCTGTGCAAAGGCATTTTTATCGTGTGGGAACAGATTTACATAATGCTTTAAGATGGCAGATGCTTTTTTGTAATGACGATTTTTTAATTCATCCTCAATAACCGTGATGAGGATTTCCTTTTTTTTGGTTGTGCCGGCTATCGATCTGTAGAGGCGCAAGGCCTTGGCCTTTTGCCCGGTATCTTCATATGTCCTGCCCAGATCTAAGATAATAGACTCATTACCTTTTGCAAGGGTTAATGCCTTTTCCAAATACCCTATACGACCTTGCATGTCAGAAAGCCTGCCTGCGATATAGGCCATGCGTTTATATGTATTTGCAGTTTCCCTTTTCTTTTCTACTATCTCCTGGCATGCGGCAAGCGCCTCTTCAAGCAGGCCAAGCTTTATATAATATCTGGATAACCTTGCAAGTGAGGAGACATCATCAGGGTTTGATTCGACAACTTTTTTATAAATGCCCACAAGGGATACAAAATCGCCTTTTTTTGATAAAAGCTTATCAAGTTCATCTAAAAAATAGGTGTTTTCAGGAAAATTTGTGTGGGCATTTCTTACAATTGCTATCTTCTCATCTATATCCTTAGCCTTTGCTATCCTACGAACAAAATCTTTTTCTGTTATCTCAAACTCCAGAGGTACCTTTGCTATCTTATGGTCGATGTAGTATATATTTACAGGGATGGATTTCACGCCTACATTTATAAGTTGTTTCCTTATTTCTGATACATCCAAAAGTTCACCTACGTCATTGGGCTTGCCAAACCCCTCTACGTCTGCACTCATATACGAATCAAAGAAGGTATTTGCGTTCACCTTTGTGATTACTATGGTTTCATCCCCTTTTATCTTTATACTCTCTCCTGCCTTAAATATCTTTGGGTGCTCATCTATAGTGATTTCAATAGAGATAAATCTTGGTGGCTTTCTAAATATGAAGGAAACAGTGGCCTCCCTTAGAAGACCTATTGGGCCGCCTATAGGGACACTCAGAAAAAATATTATGCCTATTAGTATTACAAAGAGGACTGTAATGCCTGCATTGCCTCTATTTTTCATATTTTCTCCTATATCGGCTATCCTTAAAAAAATAATACCAATATCAAAGAGATATGTCTATCACCAATGTTTTCTATCAGACAGGGGGTAGGCAACAGAGCCCTGAAAAAGCCCGGATTCAAAACATTTAGGGGATGTCCATGAAATTATGACTTTTGATATGAGCGCCATATCTGTTCTGAAAGGTTTAGTGCTTAAATGTCCATATTTCACGGACATCCCCTGGTTTCCTACAACGTCTTTTGCGATGAATTTGTGAAACCTTTTATACGGTTATCAAGTCTACGTTTGAATATTTACGATTGTCTAACAAAGGTCAACCGTAGACTTGACCCGCTTTCCCCCAGCGGCATCCCCTTCATTACCCTTATGTTTAAGATGAATTTTATAATTTCGTGGACGGGCCCACCCAATTTATTTAGCAAGAGTCAAACGAAGATTTGACCCCTATTTTTTACGACCCCTATTTTACTTATCCTTTTTTTACCTGTAGTGGATAATGATAAACTCGTAAAAAGCTCCACTATGCCGACACGTTGGCATCATAATGGAAAGTAACTTGCTTAATGTGTCATTTCGAACGAATGTGAGAAATCTTTCCGATGTAACATGATGAAAATACAAGCAATCTCCCTGATATTCGAAATGACATATTAACTAAATCCGACTTTTTACGAGTGCATCAATAATGAGTATTTATAATTTAAATGCCGTCTCCCTCTTGACTATAACAAAAATCACATTAATCTTAAGTAAGAGGATAGTTCATCAAGGGCTTTTTGCAACAATAAAGGGTGATTGGTCTTTGAATGAACAAAGGTGTAACATTAATAGAGCTCTTAATATCCATGGCTATTGCTTCGATACTTATACTTGGGCTTTATAGCATTAATCTGGTATCTGCGAAGACATCTGCACAGACAAAAGAAAGCTCTTTTTGCATGGCCTCGATAAGAAATAGCGCCCTGAAGTTAAATTCAGATCTTATGCAGTGTGCCTATCTTATGCCCCGGGATATGAAGATATCTATAGAGAAAAACCGGTTATTTATTGCCGGGCTCCCCTATACATCCAGGCATTCCGGGTTGAAGCTGAACACGGATATGTCACCCCCCTACCTTTCGATAATAGTTAAATCAGAAGGTTCATATCTTGGGCTTGACACTATTGATATCGACAATAATTCAATCCCTGATTTCTGGGCGGATCTTGGCATCATTACAGACAGCGGTCCGTATGTGATTTCTCATCAGTATTCGAGGGGAAATCCAACGCTTCCACTCACATCTAAAGTTGCCGCCGGTATTGGGGAGAGGGTCATACCTGCCATACACTACGAGCTTAAATCCGATGGGCTTTATAGAAACGGGCAACTGCTGGCAGAGGCCATAACAGGATTTGATGCCAAATCCGACTCAGAAGGCCTTGGGATCTATTTAAAGGCGTCTTTGAATGATACGGTAAAGGAGATCTTTTATGAGTACAGGCTCCAATAGTAAGGGGTGGGTGCTTGTCTATGCAATGCTCTTTATCCTTATTATACAGGCATCTGCCATGGCTGTGGCCACGCTGATAATCTCCAAGACAAAGGCAAGCAGCGCATATTACACAATCACAAAAGAGATCCACGAGGCCACGTATCCAGGTGAATCGTCCCAATATCTGAATATGACCCTGGATACGCCACAGGGATGGGATCATAAATATTTTCTCACACAGATAAGCCGGAAAGATATGGGTGATAATCCTTGTATAAGGTCTTTATACTGGCGTGTAAAGTTAAGGGAACAACCCTATCAGACCGTCAGCAAGCCATCTCTATCCTGTAGCAGGCCATACCTTATCATACTGATAGATGACTCAGAGAGCATGAATTGGGCATGCAGGGAAGATTTTGACACAAACAGTGCATATCTAAAACGTCCTGCAGGGGAGATCATCAAGGTATCCACTGATTTTGAAGTGAGCACAGTGGTAGAAAGGACAGAAGGCACCTATTTCAAAGGCGACTATGGAAATTCATATTTTGCCGCCCCGTTTAATAAATATTTTAACAGCACTATGCCCAGATGGACAAAGGTATATTCAGGTGTCACCGGATTGATAGATGAATTTGGCATGATACATGTAGCTATTGCTACGACATCTAAAGGTATCATCTTGCCCTTTACTGAAGAAACAGAAGAACTGTATACAACTATCGATAATATACATCCGACACATTCCTCCTCTCCGCTGGCAGAGGCTCTGTTTGCTGTGATAAACGAATTTCCCGATAAATGCATTACAGACAAACATATACTCATTGTTACAGATGGAGAGAGTATATGTGATGGCAATCTTCCAAAGGATATTCAGGACTTTGACAGGGATTATGATACAATGGACAGATACATAAAGGGGATGGGATCTAAATGCCTGGATGATGTAGCGGCATATGCATTCAGCTTAGGGATAAGGATTCATGTGACAGGGCCTGGTACAAAGGTAGAGTTTTTAAAAGACGTGGCAGAAAAAGGTGGAGGAGAATACATGCCTGGGGCATCCGTATTCTTACCTGAAGATAAATTTATATGCCAGATGCCGGTTATGCAGGATGACTCAATTTTGTTTTTAACCAATAGAAATGCCAGATTTGATCCCACGTGGCTTGAGTATGAGGATGCCATATATTACGACGTTTGTGAGTCTTTAAAGCTCTGCCTTTGCGCTAAGCACTATATAAAGGGCATTGCAAACTCAATGTATCAAAAAGGCGATATCTTATACTGTTCTACATCGCAGGATTACATTATGGCGATTAGTTTGCCTGATAAAAGACTTAAATGGGCGATAAAAGGCCCTGGCGGAAAGATTGTAGCAAGGAATAATAGTATCGTTGTGGGCCCGAACACAAAAGGGGATATCTATGGAATAAATGCAGAGCCGACCATATTATGGGCATATAAGGGCTCATGCATGGACACATCAGAATCATCAGTGTATGTAGCGAAGGGCACAGACATAAGTTTACTGGATATATCCACAGGTAGAGAGCAGGGGTTGTTTACTTTAATGAATCCCATAACAACCATTAGTTATGATCCCTGTTATGGCATCGTCCTTGTCGGAACGGCCTCAGGCGACATCTATATCTTTAGCCAGGATCTTGAGCTGATAAGGATGATTACTACAAATTCAGGAGAAGGGATTAAAGGGTTGCATTCATTTCATACAGGAAAGCAGCTGTATATAGTAGCCCTTACAGATGGGTTTGTAATAGGGGCCAGACAAGATTCAGTGCTCTGGTCTCATGCTGTAAGTATTCCTTGCACGCAAGCAATTGTGATGGACTCCAAGGTTTATATTACCGCATGGGAAGAAGAGGCCCCATGTGGCGGCATAGATACTAACAGATCAACGCTTACAATAATAGATGCTATTACAGGAGAATATATATCCGGCAAGGCGGTACTTTCCGGCAGGGTCTTTGGCCCGGTTATAAACCTTGCAAACACACGGATCGGATATGCAAATTGGCTCTCGCAGATTGTAATGGAAGATATAGCCTCTTTGGATGGGACGTCCTTGTGTTATTTGGGAACCAAGATACTGCATTAAACAAACCATCTAAAAGATCGTATCAACAGTAATGCGCAAGGATTGGAGAGTTGCATTAAAAATTTGCCTTCTTTCTTAAAAAAGTGATACTTTTAGAAAAAGTTTGGAAAGGGGAGTGGCAATGGAGGAAAAGGTACCGAGCCGCGAGGAGGCGTTAGAGATTCTTCATGAATATACAAAGGGCGATAGCCTGCGTAAACATGCATATACCGTAGAGGGAGTTATGCGCTATATTGCGAGAAAGCGTGGTGAAGATGAGGAAAAGTGGGGGATTGTCGGCCTTATTCATGATCTTGATTATGAGAAGTTTCCCGATCAGCACTGCGCCAAGACAAGAGAGATCCTCGATGAACATAACTGGCCAAAGGAATATATCCGCGCCGCCATCTCTCATGGATGGGGAATATGCTCGGATGTAGAGCCCAAGAGCACCATGGAAAAGACACTTTATGCCATTGATGAATTAACAGGCCTTGTTGCTGCCAACGCCATGGTTCGCCCCTCGAAGAGTGTGATGGATATGAAAGTCAAGTCTGTAAAGAAAAAGTGGAAGTCACCTGCTTTTGCCGCCGGAGTGAACCGATCAATCATCCAGAAGGGCGCCGATATGCTGGGGGTTGAGCTTGAAGAACTCATTGAAGATACAATAATGGGGATGCGGGAAGTAGCAGATGCAATAGGGTTGAAAGGAAATCCGGCCTAAAGATAATAAATGGGCAGGCTGTATTTCTATCAGGATTTAAGAATTCAAGGATTATATCTTTAATATGAGGGCTATAATGGAAAATGCTATGCACGCAGAGTCGGCCATTGTGAAGGCAAATGGCATAGAGATTGCCCATGATACCTTTGGAGATTCTTTGGCGCCGCCTTTGCTGCTTATCACCGGTCTCAGTTCTCAAATGGTTGTCTGGGATGAAGAATTTTGTACGAGGCTTGCTGCTAAAGGTTACTTTGTGATCCGGTTTGATAATAGAGACATAGGTTTATCAACGAAATTCGATGCAGCAGGAGTTCCGAATTTCCGCTCCCTTATCGATGCGCAGGCGAAGGGGGAGGCCCCGGATGTTCCATATACACTGCGTGATATGGCGGATGATACAGTAGGGTTGCTCGATGCCTTAGGAATAGATTGCGCGCATGTTGCAGGCATCTCGATGGGAGGCATGATTGGCCAGATGATGGCCATACACTACCCTAAGCGTGTATGCACCTTAACGTCTATAATGTCCTCAACAGGTGATCCAGGGCTTCCACCTCCGAATGAGGAGGCAATGCCTGTTCTGTTCATGCCACTTCCTGCAGACCGGCAAGGCTTTATTGAACGCTTTGTCGATGACTGGCGGGTGCTCAGTGGCCCTGAATTTCCAATTGATGATGCCTACACACTGAAGTGGGCTGAGCAATCTTACAACCGGGGTATTAATCCCTCTGGTATTGCTCGCCAGTATGCCGCCATTATTGCATCCGGCAGCAGGAAGAAGGAGCTTAAATCTATTGCCGTGCCTACCCTGGTTATTCACGGAGATGTTGACCCGCTTCTCCCTGTCGAATGCGGGATAGATACAGCCAATATCATCCCCGGGGCAAGATTGCTCATCATTAAAGGTATGGGCCATGCCTTGCCCCCGGCTTTATGGGCGCAGGTGATAGATGCAATCACTAATCACGCTGTATAATGAATTATAAATCAGATAAAGGAGTATATCCAAATGGGAGGTCTTAAGGTTTTAAAGAAAAATCACGTACATACAAGAAATATAACCATTGCCACATATGCAGTAGATGAGGATACGGTAATGGTAGAAGGGACCTTAAAAGATGACAGGTTTAAGTCTACTTATTCCCTGACCTCAGGGGAAATGATACCCCCGGGGGTTATACATAATCTAACCATAAGGCTCCTTGTAAAGGGAATAGCCTTCAGGATCGAAGATGTTGAGGTGGAGATGAATAATGTCCCCAAAGAGGTCTGCCGGGAGACAAGGAAGAGTTTAATGCCGCTTGTAGGGCATAATATAGCCCCGGGTTTTACTGTCTGGGTGAAGGAGACATTCGGAGGGCCTAAGGGGTGCACACATTTAAATAGTCTTCTCCTTGCAATGGCCCCTGCCGTGATCCAGGGATATTGGACCCACAGGGCAAATACCGTCACCTCTGTTAGAGAGATGATTAAAAACGCTCCGGATGCCAGATATCTTATAGACACGTGCTGGGTATGGCGCAGTGATGGCCCCTTTGTTAAAGAAATGATTAATACATTGAATGAGGCAACGGACTGACAAAGGAAGAAGCAATAAGAATCCTCTGAACCGATTGAGAGGAAAAGGAAATTTAGGCACGAAATGTAGTACATCTGCATTACTTAGCACAACATTTGGTAAAAAAAGATTATGGGAAATTTTGCAAAAACAGATTTGATCTCCAGATTCAAAGCAAACGAATATGCCGTGATGATTCTCATGGCAGTTATTGTCGGTATCCTGGGAGGGTATGGGGCCGTTGGGTTCAGGCTGCTGATCAAGCTCTTTCAGACAATCTTTTTCGGGAGTGATAAGGGGAGTTTTCTTGAGCTTCTACTGAGCCTTCCATGGTACATGAAACTTATCCCGCCCATTATTGGCGGAGCGCTTGTCGGCCCGATTGTCTACTTTTTTGCGAGAGAAGCAAAAGGTCATGGCGTGCCTGAAGTTATGGAAGCGGTCGCACTAAAGGGAGGTATAGTCAGAAAAAGGATTGTTTTAATAAAACCTCTTGCGTCGGCGATCTGCATAGGCTCAGGAGGGTCGGCAGGCAGAGAGGGGCCTATCGTTCAAATAGGGTCCGCGATCGGATCCGCCTTCGGACAGATTGTAGGGGTCTCGGCAGAAAGGATGAGGACACTTGTCGGCTGTGGTGCTGCAGCCGGGATTGCAGCTACGTTTAACGCCCCGATTGCAGGGGCCATGCATGGCCCGTTTAGTGCCATACTTATTCTATTTGAAATGACAGGGGATTATAAGATTATTCTTCCTCTGATGCTTTCCTGCATTATAAGCAGTGTTATAGCCATGCATATTAAACATGGGTCCATTTATACATTAAAGCTTATAAGAAGGGGAGTAAACATACAGTCCGGTAAAGAAGTGAATATCATGAAATCCCTCTTAGTAAGGGATACCATGATAAGTAAAGTGGAGACCATACCTGGGGATATGCCTCTCAGGAGATTGCTGGAATTCACCCTTTCAAGCAGACACTCTTGTTTTCCTGTTGTTGATAGAGAAGGATCGCTTACTGGAATTGTAACTTTCCAGGATTTTAAAGAGATCATTTTTGAGGAAAGCTTAAGAGATTTGGTGGTAGCAAAGGATCTTTCGGTATCTGATGTTATTACTATTACTCAAGATGAAAATCTGGATGACGCCTTAAAGAAGATGGGATTTAAGGGGAAAAGACAGCTTATGGTAGTTGACAGGAATGATCCAAGGAAGATAATAGGGCTACTCTCAAGGGCGGACATCTTTGCCGCCTATAATAAGGCGCTGGTAGACAGATCGCTAGCAGGGAGCATCCAGGGAAAAGGAAAATCCGGTTAAAGAACTATAAATAAAGTTGACAGCAACCTTTTGCCTCTTATCCTTAATTGATAAAGACTCCTCGGGGGTTATTAATTGTCAAATAAGATACTGACATGTCCAATATGTGCTGCAAAGACCGATCCTGCTGACAGATTTTGCAGACAGTGCGGGTATAACCTGATAAAGCAAGAAAGAGTAGGGGAACATAAGTTTATAACCGTACTTTTCTCAGATCTTTCAGGATATACCGCCATGTCTGAGGTGGTAGACCCTGAGGAACTCAAAGATATCATGTACAAGATCTTTGGAAGGGCAAGCGAGATAATAGCTAGGTACGGAGGTATAGTAGAAAAATTTATCGGAGATGCGGTTGTTGCCTTATTTGGCGTATACAGGATGCATGAGGATAATCCTGTCCGTGCGATACGTGTGGCCTTGGAAATTCATAAGGGTGTCGATCTCATGAGTGAAGATATTGAACGGACTTATAATATACCTTTAAGGATGCATACCGGTATCAATGCAGGCGTAGTACTTATAGAAGAGGCAGGCTCAAGTTCTTTCTCTCAGGGGGCGCTTGGGACCCCCATCAATATAGCCTCCAGATTATCCCAGATAGCTCCTCCGGGAGAGATCCTGATAGGAGAAAGCCTTTTTCCTGAGGCAAAGAGATATTTTGATCTGGGGGACATAGGGATGAGGCGTGTAAAAGGGATTAAGGATGCCCTTCATGTATACAAGGTTATATCCGAAAGAGTGACCCCTCTTGCTATCCACAGGGAAGGCGGTCTTGTTTCTGATATGATTGGCCGTGAAAAAGAGATTGCTATCCTAAAAGAAAAAAGCGCAGGATTAAAGCAGGGTATAGGATCTGTTATATGTATACGAGGTGATCCAGGGGTTGGGAAGAGCAGGTTAATAGAAGAGTTCAGAAAGTCCTTAGTGGGCAGAGCTGTTACCTGGTATGATGCAAGGTGTTTTGATTATGCAAAAGATATCCCTTACTTACCTGTTGCTGAGGTGATAAATCAGATGTTGGGTATAAAGGATAAAATATCAATACAAAAGAAATTTCCTTTGGTAAAACAGAAGATTAAAGATATTACAGGTACCGATGCAATATATCCATATCTGGCAGTGTTTTGTGGGCTTGATACCAGGATAGAAGATACAGGGCCTGAGGTATTAAAGGCCAGGCTTTTTGAGGCGGTCTTTTTATTGATATCTAAGATTGCGCATCATCACCCGATTGTTATCTGTATAGAGGATATTCAATGGGCAGACCAATCCTCAATAGATCTCTTGAGATTTTTATTATCAGATGATCAGGGTTCATACCCCTGCCTCTATATCTTGAGCTATCGAGGCGAATCCGGGTTTTCTCTTCCCGGCCATGAGATTCAGCTTAAGGACCTTTCCCTTGGTCAGGCAGGGAATATGATAAGATCCTTGCTGGAGACACAGAACGTAAAAAAAGAAGTGATAAATTTTATCTATGAAAAAGCAGGAGGGAATCCGTTTTATTTAGAAGAGGTTCTCAACTACCTTATTGAAAAGGGTGTTATTATTGATTCTAAGACAGGGGCGGGCGCTGCCGCTAATATCAAGACATATGGCATCCCGCTTACCGTAAAAGGCGTTATTGCATCCAGGTTGGACGGCCTTGATCAGGGGTGCAAAGAGATATTGCACGAGGGGGCGGTGATTGGGAGGATCTTTTCTAAGGATCTGCTTAGAGAAATTACACACAACCCAGAGGAAATGGACGGGCATTTAGACACCCTTGTAGGGTTAGGCCTGCTGAGGATTATCCAACAAGGAGGCGGAGAATATGCCTTCAGGCATGCCTTGACCCGGGATGTGGCATATGAGAACATGCTTAAGCGAGATAGAAAATCTCTCCATAAAAAGGTAGCCCATGCCCTGGAAGATGTCTCTGGCGATGAAAAGGAAGAGATGTGTGAGAAGATTGCCTATCACTTTGGGCTTAGCGGGGACCAACCCAATGCCATTATGTATAATATTATGGCAGCTAAGAAAAATCAGTCATCCGGGTCCCTGTTTGAGGCGGCAAATCATTATATGACAGCCGAAGCATGCCTTAAAGAATATACGGATTATCCTATGAGAGATGAAGAACTTATAGGTGTACGGGAGGGTATCTGGGCGTGCACGAGGATATTCAACCCTGAAAAATCAATCCATGCGCTTGAAAGATTGGCTGAGTGCTATAAGGAAAGGGGAGACAAAGATAATGAGGCCTTTTCCAGGATAAGGCTGATAAACACATACTCTCAAAAAGGCCTGTTTGAAAAGGCCATCGATACATTTCACAGTATCTCCGATTTGGTAAAAGAAGATCCACTTATGAGAGCTGCTGCATCGACTGCAGTTGCCTATACCTACACATACCTGGGCAAGCCAAACATAGCACTTGAATATCTGGGTGAAGCAAGACCTCTTTTTAGTGATGATCATAAATTTTTCCTTGGTGTGAATTATATAACCACCCTTACTGCCATGGTATGGAAAGGTGACATTTCCGGCGCCCTCTTCTGGTACAAAAAGACTCGTGATATGTATGGTGGCGAGAGTGATATAGACCTCTTGCTGCTTGCTGATATATGGTTGGGCTACATCTATTACCTTATGGGTAGATCTGGGCAGGCAAAAGAGATCTTTACCAGGTGTTCTAAGACAGAGCAGATGCTGGGAGCGCTGGCCGGAGGGGTATCATATATAAGGATTCAAAGCGCCATATACTTTTATTCACGCTATATGGGAGATATAACAGGAGCAAGGGCTGAGCTGGATAGATTTACAGAGCTTTCCAAGAATTTTCATATAGAAGGCGTTGAGGCCTTGATTGCACTCTATAAAGGATGGATCTTAGAAGAGGAAGGCCATCTTGATCAGGCAAGAGAGCTTTTTGAGTATGCCATCCCTGTCTTAAAAAAAGGGATAGCAAATCGCCTGCCGTATGCCCTGAATGCCCTTGGGGAGGTATGTCTTCATACTCGTGATTTTTCCTATGCCAGGATTATGGCAGGTCAGGGCATAGAGTGGAATCTTGAAAATGGAAACAATGACCAGCTTATATGGGCATACAGGCTTATGGGTAATGTATGTGTTGAGCAAGGGTTATATGAAAAAGCCAGAGATAATCTCTCAAAGGCTTTATGCCTGTCCATAAAATTCAATATGTTGCCAAATACTGCGTGGACACTCGCCTCATGGGGAGTTTTCTGGAAGAAAAAGGGTGATGATAACATGGCAAATATATTCTATAAAAAGGCCATTTCCATGTGGGAGGTCATGAATAATCCATATCAGGGAGCAAAGACCAAACAAGGGCAGTCAATCTCTACAAAAGGATAGGCCTTTTTAGACTTTTTGCGGGTTCACCAGATTTGGGCCACGAGCAGGACATCTTGGTTTTTGTGTATGTTTGACCTTGACATGAAAAGGCTCAATATACTAGCCATAAAAACCATGCCTGAATATAGGGGCTTTGTTTTTTTAAGTTTTAAATCGTGATTGCAAGCGATAAAGGAGTGTAAGAATGGGCAGACATAAAAACAAGGGATCAGAATCATTGGCTACAAGGGCAGTACATGCAGGTGAGGAAAGGCAGAAGTATGCAGACTCCCTGACAACGCCTATAGTACAGACATCGACCTTCACCTTCAAGGATAGCAAGGAGATAGAGGCCTATACCAAAAACAACAAAGAGCGTTTCGAATACGGCAGGTATGGCAACCCCACCGAGAAGATTGCGGAAAGGCGGCTGGCGGATATGGGAGGGGCAGAGGACTGTGTTGTGTTCTCCTCTGGCATGATGGCTATAACCACCACCATTTTGTCTCTCGTCCATACCGGCGACCATATTGTCATGACAGACGACAGCTATAAGAAAACTTTAGAGTTTTGCAGGTCTTACCTGAAGAGATTTGGTATTGAATGCACGATAGTGCCTTTTGGGGATTATGAGATACTTGAGGCATCCATAAAAAAGAACACACGCTTCATATTCTCAGAGTCCCCCACTAATCCGTATTTGAACGTCTTTGATCTTGTTCTATTGGAGGAGATCGCAGAAAGGCATAACGTTATGACCATGATTGACAGCACCTTTGCAACGCCTTTAAACCAGACGCCTTTAGATTTTGGTATAGACATTGTCATACACAGCGCCACAAAGTACCTTGCAGGTCATAATGATATCATGGCAGGTGTTGTTATAGGCAAGAGAGACCTGATCGAAAAGATACGTGATCTCCACAAATCAATGGGTGGATTGATTGATCCCCACTGCTGCTACCTCCTCCTCAGGGGGCTCAAAACCTTTCCTTTGAGGTTGAAGATTCAAAACGAATCTGCTTTGAAGGTGGCTCACTTCCTTGAGGGGCATCCTGATGTGGAGAAGGTTTACTATCCTTTTCTTGAGAGTCACAGGCATTATAGAATAGCAAAAGAGCAGATGACAGGCGGAGGCGGTGTGGTGACCTTTGATATGAAAGGGGACATGGAGAGTGCAAAGCGATTTATGGACTCCCTTGAGATGATCTATATCGCCCCGAGCTTCGGGGGCGTAGAGAGCCTCATCAACCATCCTGCAACTGTGAGCTATTATGGCTATTCAAGGCAAGAGCGTTATGACTTGGGGGTCACTGATACCCTTTTCAGGCTTGCCGTCGGGATTGAAGACGTGGATGATATTATTGAAGACCTTGACAAGGCCTTTTCTCAGGCGAAGCGCTAGGCAGGACTCTTCTCAGACATGCAACTTAGCGTTTATATGATAAATCCTTTATGGACAAACTGGATGCTGAATACCTTAATAATGGTGGCCTAACTTCTTATCCTCTTTTTTAGTTCTTTTATAAGGGCAGTACAGACTTGGCTGGCGTCTGCGACAATGGCGACATCTGCCATCTTCATCATGGTGGCATTGGGATTTTTGTTGACAGCGATGATGAAGTCAGCGCCACTGATTGCAGCGGTGTGCTGGATGGCCCCGCTGATGCCAAAGGGGAATGTATTACCCAGAGGGAGCCTATGAGAGTGGTCAAATAGCAAAGGTCGTAAACCTGATACCCTCTATGCGGATACAGGTTATGGCAGTGGTGAAAACTGTATGAAAGCTGAAAAACGTGAAGCCTAAGTTAATGGCTCCCATAGAAATGGGTGCAAAGCCTAAGGAAGAGTATATTATCACTTGCAGAATTTATCTTTACAGAAGATGGAGCTTGATAGACAAGGCAATGGTTTGGGTGGTTAACAGTGTGTTTTCTGGAATACATTAAGGAAATGATCTAAAATAGTGAGATGTTACATTGTTGAGGAGTAATACTTTTTTCCGATAATTAGCAGTCCATGATTATTTAGAATTCATAGAGTAAATTTAACTTCCCAGATCATCCAAATAGTGAAAAATCATCTTAGACAATTGCTTCGATATATCCTTCGATGTATTTATTTTGTTATTGTCCACACACTTCTGTATAGATATCCCTATGGCACTACCCAAAATTAAATATGCCAGATTTTCAATTTCTTTCCTTTCCAAATTTTCAGGAGAAAAAGTTGCCTCAATGAGAGATGACAGGTAGGATCTCATCTCAATAAACATATCAGACAGTAGGACTTGTGCATTGTTATTGTACATTGACCAGGAAATAAAATTTATGAGGATTTTAAAAAGGGTGGGATATTCCTTATATATAGAGGATATGTCAGTAATCTTTTTCTGAAGTTTTTTCTTGGTATCCTTTATTGTATTGATCTCGGATACAATTTGTTTTGTGCAATCATGTATATGTGTTTGCAAGGCAGTCTGAATGATTTCTTGTTTGTCCGAGAAGTAATGATAGATAAGGCCGACGCTCAAACCGGATTCTTTCGACAAATCCCGCATGGAAAATGACTCAACGCCTTTGTTAAGGATTAGTTGAATCGTTACATTCACGATTATGTCGCGCTTTTCCCTAGGATTCGCATTATGTTCAATTTTCTGAACTGATATGCCACTCATATAAGTTATAGATAAGGGAAATACTTCTCTGTGTCAATATTATTATCCTGTTAGGAATAATCATGCGGTAAAAATGTGTAGAAAGATATGTGAAGTATCTGGAACTGTTTGATTACATATTTTTTCCAGAACATGAACTAAAATTCAAAATTCATACTATTTGGTTTAGGTTTTTCCAGGTTGTATAATTCCGTTGATCAATACATAAATGGGTTAAAAAATATTTACTTAAAAGCTTGACAGCAAAAGTTTTCGTGGTATATAATATGATAGAGCGAACGTTCGCATTAAAAGAAGCATAAAAAAGGAGGCGGAGTACTTATGGGCATATGTGAGACGGAAGTATTAATTATTGGTGGAGGAGTTCTTGGTGCGGCAACGGCTAGGGAGTTATCCAAGTATAAAGTTGATGTTACCTTAGTGGAGAAAGAGGTTGATGTTTGTTGCGGGAGTAGCAAGGCTAATGTTGGCATGGTCAATCAAGGAGAGGATTGTCTTGAGTATAGGCCTGAATATCATCGGAGCAAACTTGTCTGGGATAGCATGCGCATGATGGAGCCTCTTTGTCAGGAGCTAGAAGTACCATTCAAGATATCGGGAGGTATAGGGATATTCTCTAATGATGCTCAGCGATCAAAGTTTGTCAAGATGGATTCAAAGGCGGCGAAAGTGAGAAAAATGGGATATGATTGGGTTGGGCCTCAAGAGTGGATCGATCAGGATACGCTTCGTAAAATGGAGCCAAACATAACTAGAGATACTATTGGAGGGTTACTTGAACCTCATGCCGCTGTTGTTGACCCTATGAAGTTAACCATAGCTTTAGCAGAAAATGCTACGGAAAATGGAGTCCATATGATACTGGGCACAGAGGTGGAGGATATATCTCATGGTGTAGAAGGGTTTGAAGTACGAACAAATAATGGCTCTATCAAAACCCGGTTTATTGTCAATGCTGCTGGCATATATATAGATAAGATAGCTGCAATGGTAAATGCAGATGATTTTGTCTTGTATCCGGTTAAGGGATATCTTGCTATCTGTGATAAGAAATTGGGTGGATTAATCAACCATGCTATTTATCGTATTCCTCTCATGCCGGGTGAACTGAATGTTGTATTACCTACAGTAGATGGCAATTTGATGTTTGGCATTACGCTTCTGGAAGCCAGAAAAGGTGATTTATCTTCCACAAAAAAGATGCAGGATAAGGCCTTAGCGAACGTTCAAGGGTTGTTACCTGATATAAAGGGATCGGATGTAATCAAATACTTTACTGGTTTTATGATGATGCAGAATTTTGAATTGGGCTGGCATGAGTGTGTGGTTGATGCCTCTAAGAGGGTGCCGAGATTTATCAATGTCTCTATTGGTTATCCTGGTATAAGTGCTGCTCCTGCAGCAGCCAAGGAGGTGGTGGAGTTATTGGTCAAAGAAGGTCTCAAATTAAAGGAGAATTCTAAGTTCAATCCTAAGCGCAAAGCCATACCTGACTTTAGTGAGTTTTCTGATAAAGAAAAGGATCAACTTATCGCTCAAGACCCCAGATATGCTCATGTAGTCTGTCGATGTGAAACAGTTACTGAAGGAGAAATAGTTGAGGCTATTAAGAGAGGGGCTACTACGGTAGATGGCGTTAAGCATAGGGTTCGAGCTGGTATGGGGCGATGTCAATCCGGTTTTTGTCGTCCTCGGGTGATCAAGATTTTAGCCAGAGAGTTGGAGATACCTGAAGAGGAGATAACAATGAAAGGGCCTGGATCCCGAGAGTTGCTTTACAAAAACAAGGAATTGTTAAAAGGGGGTGAATAAAGATGCAACAGGAAGTTGATGTAGCAGTTATAGGAGCAGGTCCAGCTGGATTGGCTGCTGCCATAAAGGCAAAGGAAGCAGGTGCAGAGAATGTAGTTGTCCTGGAGCGTGCTGAGAGCTTAGGAGGATTGCTGGATCAATGTGTCCACAATGGTTTTGGGTTGCTCTATTTTGGAGAAGATCTCTCTGGCCCGGAGTATAGAGATCGCTTTATAGAAAAGGCAATGGATTTGAAGGTAGACGCAGAAGTGGAGTCTATGATCTTGGAGCTATCTAAAAAACGTGAAATAAAGGTGGCAAGTAATAAAAAAGGCTATTTTAGCCTTAAGCCCAAGTCAATTGTTTTGGCTATGGGTTGCCGTGAGAGAACCAGATTTAATATTGGCATTCCTGGCAGTAGGCCAACTGGAATCTATACAGCAGGGCAAGCTCAAAGGTTTGTTAATATGGAGGGCTTTATTCCCGGGAAAAAGATAATCATTCTAGGTTCAGGAGACATTGGCATGATCATGGCTCGCCGTTTGACTTTAGAAGGAGCTAAGGTAGGGGCGGTGGTTGAGATACTCCCTTATATAGGTGGCCTTATCAGGAATGAGGTTCAATGTGTACACGATTTTGATATCCCACTGTTTTTGCGGCATACGGTTAGCAACATCCATGGTTTTCCCAGGATAGAGGGAGTGACAATATCTGCGGTAGATGAAAATATAAATCCTATACCAGGGACTCAACGTGAGATAGACTGCGATACGCTTCTACTTTCTGTTGGTCTTATCCCTGAAAATGAGCTTTCTTTAATGGCAGGGGTGGAGTTGGACCCGCTCGTGGGGGGGGCTATTGTTGATGAGGCAAGGCAAACTAGTGTGCCCGGCATATTTGCTGGAGGGAATGTGGTTCACGTACACGATTTGGTAGACAATGTGAGCTGGGAGAGTGAAATAGCTGGGGCAAGTGCAGCTGCATATGCAAAAGGTGAAAAGATGCCAAGCAGAAAGATAGAGGTAACACCAGGTAAGAACATAAGATATATAGTACCTCAATTTATCAGCGGAGAAAAAGATGTAACTTTTTATATGCGTGTTAAAGAACCTGATGAGCTTGTCAGGGTTAAAATGGATGATATTGTTATTAGAAAGTCAGAAATGGCAGTTAAGCCTAGTTCAATGTTAAAGATAGATGTTCCTGCCAGCATACTAAGGAATATAAAAAAGAGAAAAGCGACAGTAGATTGTGTGAGGATAAAGGAGAAATAAAATGGCAAAAAAGGAGAAGATAATTTGTGTTGGTTGCCCCATGGGTTGTGAAGTAACATTAGTTATAAATGAGAAGAAAGAAGTAGAAAAAGTAAGCGGCAATAAATGTAAGGAAGGTCACAAATATGCTATAGAAGAGTACAAGAATCCTGTGCGAATTTTAACAGCTACTGTCCTCACTCAAGATAGTTCGCAACCTTTGTTGCCGGTAAGAACTGATAGCCCGATATTAAAGACAAAATTGAAGAAAGCCATGCAGGTTCTGGTCAAAGTGAGGGCAAAACCACCGCTAAAAACAGGAGATATACTCATTCCTAATATTTTAGGTACTGGGGCTGATTTAGTTACTAGTAGTAATTTGCTCTCTTAATAAATGGCAGAAAGGGGTGTTTGTATGAAAAAAGTAAAAAAAGTAAACAAAGAATTATTAAGCAGAGAGACTGTTTTTGAAGAAGATGGATGCATAAAGAAAATAACTTTAGGTATGGCTGAAAAGATGATAGATGCAGCACTTAGATGGGCTAGGAATGGTGGGTTTGAGTGCAGTGTTGCAGTTCTTGATGCATCAGGAACAGTGATTGCTGTCCATAGAGATAATCTAATGCCAGAAACCCTTGAGATTGCTATTGATAAAGCATATACAGCGGCTGCCATGACAGCCCCTACCAGGATGATGGCTATTATGACTAGCCCTATGACTGCTATGGGTGTGGGTCCAGATGGTCATGGGACATCCTTGGGGTTTAGGCACAAATTAAGGTGGTGCACGGTAAACGGAGGTATTCCTATCAGGCAAGCAGGCACATCTATGGGTATGAAGGTTATCGGTGCGATCGGGACTAGTGGCTGTCCTAGCGGTACAGATGATAACCTATGTAGTCAGGCGGGGGCTACTTCGCTTTATGAGTAAAACGAATTTTATAATATGGGAGGCTGATTAATGGAAATAACTTTAGGTATAGCAAAAAAGCTAATTCATGCTGGAATAAAAGAGGCCCTATTGAAGGGCAATCCTTGCACTATCGCGGTTGTTGATGGTGATGGGTGGTTGGTTGCTGCTGAGAGAATGGATGGTGCTTTGATTCCTACTTTCGATATAGCTCGTGACAAGGCTTGGACTGCATTGGCCTTTAAAATGCCAAGTTCTGATATATATAAATTTGGTGATTCCACAATGCCAGGCTTTGGTTTCAATACAACAGGATGGAATGACCGCATCACACCTCTGGCTGGCGGTTTACCCATTAAAGATGGTAACGAAGTAATCGGGGCTGTTGGAGTCAGCGGGAATATACCCAAACAGGATATAGCTGTCTGT
Source organism: Thermodesulfobacteriota bacterium (assembly GCA_034716155.1). Classification (GTDB taxonomy): domain Bacteria; phylum Desulfobacterota; class Desulfomonilia; order UBA1062; family UBA1062; genus JAGGYK01. The sequence goes on along the minus strand of JAYEFR010000079.1, from coordinate 3,238 downwards.
AAAACAGCAGTAGATGCTATCTTATAAATCTATACCGGGGAATATAGATAGAGAGCTTAGCCAAGCAATAGTTATAGATCTACTTGTTGTTATGTCAGCCTGATTGTTTTTCAAAGGATGTTGAGAGAAGCAGTAACTTTAGTAAGTGTATAAAAAAATAAAAGGGGGAAAACAAAAATGAGCGAAGAAAAATTTTATTGTTGGAAAACAGAAAGACCACCCGGGCATCTTAACGTTGGGCTTGTATTAAAAAATGCTGCTATTTCTTTTCCTAACAAAGAGATTATAGATGGGAATAATGATATCCATCGTAGTTACAAAGAAGTAGATGAAAGAGCAAACAGGGTAGCAAATGGACTTTTAACTCGTGGTAATCCTGGAGATTTTGTAGGAGTTATATCTAGGGTAGGTAGTATAGAGCCCCTTGAGACCTATTTCGCAATTATAAGGGCTGGGATGATAGCGGTTCCTCTATCCAACAGGTTAAAACCCAGTGAAATAGAGAATGTATTAAAATATATAAATGCGAAAGCCCTCATATTTGACGAGGCGTTCAAATCAACTGTTGACCAAGTGGATTTAAAGATAGGCAGGTATATGTTCGGTATGAAAGAAGGTGGCGAGTATAGCTATAATGATTTACTCAAGTATGAGCCAACTGAAACAGGTGTGGAAATTTTTGACCACACTCCAATTTGCCTGGGATTCACCTCTGGGACAACGGGGGCTCCAAAAGCATATAGCAGGTCATCTTATGCGAATTTTCTCAATCATATATTATATACGATAAGTTTTGACATGACGTATCAGGATATAGCTTTAAATATCATCCCTCCTCTTACAGGAATAAGCTGGGGTGCTGGTGTAATGTTAGCAAGGGGAACTGTGATTAATATGGATTTTGATCCAGTAGCGGTATTAAAGGCTATTGAGAAATATAAAGTTACTATTATGTATGGTGCTCCAGCAGCGTATTCATTTATGATGATGGTTCCTGACCTTGATAAATATGATCTCAGTTCTTTAAGAGCTGTGGCAAGCGTTGGAGCTGTTCTGCCGCAGAATATTCTTAGACAGATGTGGGAGAAGATAACACCAAATGTTTATGACCACTTAGGGTTACAAGAGACTGGCTTTATAGCGGTTAGTAAGCCTGATATGAAGAGGGAAAAGCCGGAGGCAGTGGGGCCACCAACACCTCTGCATGAGTTAAAAATTGTGGATGAAGAGGATAAAGAGAAACCCAAAGGAGAGATTGGAGAATTAATATATAGATATCCTGATGGTGCTGCCAGGTATTGGCAAAATGAAGAGAAAACAAGGGAAGCTATTAAAAATGGATGGTTTCACTCAGGGGATCTTGGAAAGTTTGATGAGGAGGGATATTTGTATGTTGTAGGGAGGTTAAAAGATATGATAGTTTCCGGTGGATATAATGTGTTTGCTATAGATGTGGAAGATGAATTAATACAACATCCAAAGATAGCTGAGTGTGCGGTAATAGGTCTGCCGGATGACACATGGGGAGAGAAAGTTAGTGCTGTTGTAACCTTAACGCCAGATGAGACCTGCACAGAAGAAGAGATAATTAACTTTTGCAGGGATAGAATGGCGCACTATAAAGCACCAAAGAGTGTATTTTTTGATAATATTCCTAGGAATCTTGCTGGAAAGGTGCTCAAGTTTAAGTTGGTGGACAAATATAAGGGGAAGTAATCTTGTATGTTGCTAAAGGATATTGGCCTGTTTACAGGGCGGGACAATACACGAATTTTTGCTAAATAGTGTCTGAACGAAAACCCCTCATTTTGAGGTTTGCGCCGTCCGGTAGCCTTAATTTCTTTTTCATGCACAAGGCAATTTACAAAAAATTACACGATTTTCAGACAGGATGTGTTTTTTCTTGGAAATCTTCTGTTTGCAATATGACTGTAAGTTTCTGTAATAATAGACTTTATTGGTTTTCGTTTAGACACTAAATAAGAACAGAAAAGGGAAATCATTATGGGGGAAGGTTGGCCAGATGGAATTGAATGGGAGAGAGGGCATAAGGTTCATCTAAATTTAAAATCCATTTATGATAGGACAAGGATAATCTTTGGGGATGTTGAACTTGCTGATCCAGTGGATGAAAAGGGGCTGCGAATATTTCGTTATACATATGCCGATGCATGGAAAAGGATGTGTAGGGTAGCAAATGTATTAAAGAAATTAGGTGTGAAGCAGCAAGAGCATGTAGGCGTCTTCGCGTGGAACCACCATAGACATTTTGAACTATTATGGGCAATCCCAGGTTATGGTGCAGTTTTTGTTGGTATAAACAGCAGGTTGTTAGAAACCAGATAATTCAGGTCATAAAACATTCGGGGGTTAAAATTATACTTACAGACGCTATAAATGTACCTATATTAGAAGGTATCAAGGATGAAATAAATATTGAAAGGTATATAGTCCTTGACGAAGAGAAAAACATACCAGATACTTCTCTAAAGCCTATTGAGAGCTACGAATCGCTTTTAGCCAAAGCCCAAGAGGAATATGATTTTCCCGATGCAGATGAGGATAGTTATGCCACAATGTATTATTCAACTGGAACAACCGGGGATCCTGAGGGGGTTAGATTTACCCATAGGATGATATGGCTTCAGTCGTTGAAATGCCTAAGCCCTGAATCCGGAGATATAAATGCAGATGATGTTACTTTGCTTTTTGCTCCTTTTTTTGCTGTTAATGCGTGGGGAATCCCATATGCTTCTACCATGGCTGGGGTTAAGCAAGTTTTTGCTGGGCCTGGCTTTGATCCAGAAAGGGCTATCAATTTAATTAAAAACGAGAAGGTTACGTGCTCATATGGTGTTCCAACCATGGATAAGGCTATAATAGAGGTAGCCAAAATGGCAGGAAGGGTGGATGACCTAAAAGATCTTAGGTATATGCATTGCGGAGGAGGGGTGCTGGATCCAGTTTTGGTAAAAGATATTCGTGCTCTTGGTATAGAAGTTGCGCACATGTATGGTATAACGGAATGTTGTCCTAATATTGTCACTTGTTTTCTTAGGGCCGAAATAAAGGATGTTGCTTACGCCTCGGATGAGGAGTATGTCAAATTTAAGGTTCATCCGGTTAAAGCGTACTTAGTTTCATGAAGAGCACAGATTTTAAGTTTGAAGAACTCTTTATCTCTGAAGCCATAGGCCTGTCTTTTGAGGGTTTTGATTTTGTTGTTTGTGCCTTCCAA
>JAYEFR010000078.1:0-3638 GCA_034716155.1 Thermodesulfobacteriota bacterium | reverse complement strand
AGGAACAGGCGCGACAGATTCGTGCGAAGGATAATATAATTGAGGATCAGGAACAACAGATTCATGCGAAGGATGTACATATATACAATATAGAATCAAAATTGAATCTGATGAAACAGTCCAAAGCATGGCGAATAGCTGAATTTTTTCGGCGCTTGTTTTACCTTAAATTATTGGGGAAGACCCCATTGCTGCAAAAAGGAATGCTGACTATCAGCAGGGAGGGCGTTCCTGTATTTTTCGCCAGGACAAAACGCTACCTCAGAAAGAACAAAAATGTTGCAGCGATGGGGTTGGCCGAGAGTGATTACGATAAATGGATAAAGAAAAACGAATTAACTGATGAGATGATCGGAGAAATAAAAAGGGAGATTACAAGATTTGAGTACAAACCCAAAATCAGCATAATCATGCCGGTTTATAATGTGGATAAAATCTGGCTTGAAAAAGCCATAGATTCGGTTATAAATCAGCTCTACGAAAACTGGGAATTATGTATAGCCGATGATGCGTCTACCCAAAAGCATATAAAGAAAACCTTAAAAAGGTACTCGAAAAAAGATAAACGGATAAGGGTCAGGTATCTCGAAGAAAACCAGGGCATAGCGGGCGCTTCCAATGAAGCTTTATCCTTGGCGACAGGTGAATATATAGGATTATTTGATAATGACGATGAGCTAACAATTGATGCCATATATGAAAATGTAAAGCTTCTAAATAAAAACCCTGAAGCAGACCTTATTTATAGTGATGAAGACAAAATTGATACACATGGAAATAGAATGGAACCATTCTTCAAGCCTGACTATTCTCCTGATTTCTTGCTGACAAGAAATTATATTTGTCACTTTTCTCTCTTCAGAAGATCGATCATCAATAGCATTGGCGGGTTTAGAAGAGGGTATGAGGGGGCTCAAGATTATGATCTTATCCTGAGATTTATTGAAAAAACAAAGCCGAAGAGGATTTTCCATATTCCGAAAATACTTTACCATTGGAGAAAGATACCAAGATCTGCCGCAACAATGGATGATACCAAGAGTTACGCCTTTGCTTCGGCAAAAAAAGCATTGTCGGATTACTTAAAGAGAAGCAACATACAGGGAGAGGTTGTTGATGGCAATTTTATTGGTTCGTACAGGGTAAAGAGAGAAATAAAGAATGATTATAAAGTTTCCATAATTATACCTTTCAAAGACCAATCGGAGGTGCTAAAAAAATGTGTTAGCAGCATTGTGGAGAAAACCAAATATAGAGAATATGAGATCGTATTGATTGATAACCAGAGTGAAAAGGAAGAGACTTTTGAATATCTGGACACAATAAAAGACAATTCAAGCTTTAGGATATTGGCTTACGATAAACCTTTCAATTTTTCGGCTATTAACAACTATGCTGTCAGCCAGGTGGATTCAGAATACATTGTTTTGTTGAATAATGACACAGAGGTAATTTCTCCGGACTGGATCGAGAATATGCTTGAATTTGCCCAAAGAAAGGATGTTGGAGCTGTAGGGGCGTTGTTATACTATCCCAATGATACAATTCAGCACGCAGGAGTAATTGTAGGCTTAGGGGGAGTAGCCGCACATGCACATAAACATTTTAACAAAGATTCTCGGGGTTATTTTGGTAGAATTAAACTAGTTCATAATTTGAGTGCTGTCACTGCGGCCTGTTTGATGACCAAAAAGTCGATCTTCAAAGAGGTTGACGGTTTTGATGTGAATTTCACTCATGCCTTTAACGATGTCGACTATTGCCTGAAGATTAGGGAAAGAGGATATCTGATAGTTTATGCTCCGTATGCAGAGCTATACCACCATGAATCTATAAGTAGAGGCTATGAAGACACCCCGGAAAAACAGGCAAGGTTCAGGAAAGAAATAGAACTCATTCAGGGTAAGTGGAAGGATATATTAGCCAATGGAGACCCTTATTACAATCCCAATTTGACTCTTGGCAGGGAAGACTTTTCCATTAGACGGCGGATATAGATTGAGACCTTTGCAAAAGCTCCCTTTTGCCCAAATAGCGCTAAAGTTTCACTTCGTGCCGGCGTCAGGCTCAAATTTTAAGCCTCGAAATACTCAATGTATTTCTGCGGTTAATCCAGCTTGCAGCGGGATCGCCTTCCTTGAACTTGAATCCCGCTTGTAGCGGGAAACATTTTTCAAAGGTCTCAGATTGTAAATGTATTGACTTGTTTCAGGTTGTTTGCATAATTGGCAAATCGGACATAGGTTAGAACTTTAGATTAAGAGGTGATGAAAGTACTATGAAAAAACTCTTTGTTTGCACAACTGCACTTTTGTTACTCCTGCTTTTAGCGAATCCTGTTTATGCATATCTGGATCCAGGCACAGGGAGTATGCTGATTCAAGGGTTGCTTGCAGCTATTGCAGCAGCTAGTGTAACTATCGGCATCTTTTGGCGTCGTTTGCGATCATTTTTTAGCCGGAAAAATAGCGGAGAAAATGGCCCGGATGACAGCTAATTCAGGGTCGTTCAGAGACCCATCAGGATATGTTTTTAGCAGGGACGGCAAGATTTATCGAAGCATCTTTGAGCCCGGAGTCAAGGATTTTGAGGCGACACGGGATGCCGGGATCTATGACAAGCTCATTGAAGATAAATTGTTGCTTTACCATGAGGAGGTGGATATTGGTGACTTGGCCCCTGATGGAACGGTTTACTGTCTAAACCATCCACGTTTGCCGATGGTCAGTTATCCATGGGAGTGGCCATTTTCCATGCTAAAAGAAGCGGCTTTGCTCCACCTTGATGCCATGGAAATTCTTGTTGCAAAGGGATTCTGGCTGCGTGATGCCAGCGCTTTTAATGTGCAATACGACGGCAATCGGATGCGCTTGATAGATACGCTTTCAATCGGTCTGAGAGTTCCGGACAGTCCGTGGGTTGCATACAAGCAGTTTTGCTCGCACTTCTTGGCGCCTTTAGCTATGGCTGCATATTGCGATATTCGCACACTTTCATTGTGGCGCAACTATATAGACGGTTATCCTCTGGACCTGGCGACTAAAATGTTACCGTTTTGGAGACTATATCGGCCTGGCCTTTTTATGCATCTAACTCTTCATGCACGGTTTCAGGATGCGGCGGACCGAAAGGAAGACATCGGTAAAGCAAAATTGGACAAGAAACCAAAAGTCAGTGACCGTGGCCTGATCGGCCTGGTGCGTTCACTGCAACGCACTGTAGCAGGCATAAAATGGAAACGTTCTTCCAGGATTTGGGAAGAGTATGGGGAAATTCGTACCTACGAAGCGGAAGATGTGTCTCAAAAATCCGAGTATGTGAATAGAGTGGTACAGCGGCTACAACCCAATATGGTGTGGGATTTGGGGGCAAATACTGGTGAATTCTCATTAATAGCAGCCTCTCATGGATCTTTTGTAGTCAGCATTGATGGAGATCCAGCTTGTACGGAACACGTGTACCAGAGACTGTCCAGAGAAAGCGGGCTTAAGGGTATCTTGCCGCTAACCATGGACCTGGCCAATCCCTCGCCCAGTCTTGGGTGGGATAACCGTGAACGGCTGAGCCTGCGGGATCGTGGCCCTGCAGATTTGGTGTTAGCGTTAGCGCTGATGCATCATCTTGTGCTTTCCTGCTGT
>JAYEFR010000077.1:0-18482 GCA_034716155.1 Thermodesulfobacteriota bacterium | reverse complement strand
TCTATTCCCCCCTTGAGGGGGGCGGGGGGGTGTTACGTTTCAATGACATCCCCCTAACCCCCTTCACTAACATCCCCCTAACCCCCTTCAAAGGGGGAATTTTTCTGAATTCTGTTTTCTGTCTCCTGTCTCCTGACTTCTGTCTCCTGTCCCCTGACTTCTGAATACTTAAAGATTTCAAACCCTTTTGGCTAGGTTTTCGTCGCTTGACAAGGTGTACTTGACAAGGCGTATATGATATGTAAAAGATAACCCTCTAAAATCGGATAAATTTGAGGTGGATAATGAAACGTACATACCAGCCGCATAATACAAAGCGAAAGAGGACCCATGGGTTTCTGGTTCGCATGCGCACAAGGGGAGGCCAAGCAGTAATTAATCGAAGAAGGGCTAAAGGACGCAAACGTTTGGCTGTGTAGAGGAAATGTTAGATGAACGATTTCCAAAGAATCACAGGCTAAGAAAAAGACGTGAATTTAAATACGTAGAAAATAATAAGGTAATAAGAATAGTAACAAAAAATCTTGTTATAATGGCTGCACCAAATTATATGGATTGGTCACGAATTGGTATAACTGTAAGTAAAAAGGTAGGTCATGCTGTAAAACGTAACAGGGTAAAAAGACTATTACGAGAGGTTTATAGAAGGAACAAGACAATATTTAAAGCAGGATATGACTACGTACTGATAGCAAAAAGAAATTTTTCACCTGCTACGTATGACGAACTTTATCAGGAGATGGCCCAGGTTCTAAAGACAGCAACATGTGTAAAAAGATAATAATAGCAATCATACATCTTTATCAGAAAGGAATCTCTCCCTTTTCACCTGCAAGCTGTAGATTCTATCCTACATGCTCACAGTATGCTATAGAGGCAATCAACCGCTATGGCATTACAAAGGGGATCTTTAGGGCAACCCTGCGGGTGCTGAAATGCAATCCACTTCACCCTGGTGGATATGATCCGGTCTGATCTATTAAGGGGATAATATTGTATGGAAAAAAGGACGTTATTGGCTATAATCATATCGATTGGCATTCTTCTTGCTTGGGATCTCTTATTTGTACAGCCCAAGACACCAGAAAGACCTCCTGCCACTGTAGAAGAGAGAGCAGAACCTGCTCAAAAGGAAGTTATTGATACTACCATCCCTGCTGAAATATACAAAAAACCCGACCTTGGCACATCAGACATACAACAAGAGACCATTATAATTAATACCACATTATATAAAGCTACTTTCAGCACAACAGGCGCGCGGCTAATATCATTAAAGCTGAATAAATACAGGCAGACCATGGCGCCAGATGCCAAACTAGTAGAAATGATCCATTTGCCCATACCCACTATATCTTTAAAAGGAGGGTTCCTGGATAGCAACTGTGTGTATGCGCCTTCTGTACATGGCAATATGGATGTATATAATACTCCATATAGGCTTGTATTTAGCGCCGAGCCCATAGAAGGTCTTGTGTTCAGACGTATATATACCATAGACCCAAATGCTTACACCATAGGGTGTAAGATAGCCCTAACGAATAATACTGATAAAGATATGAACATCGGGCTGTCTATTGATTTGGAAAATGAATATCCTCTAGAGAAAAAGAAGTCTCGCTACACCTTCGAAGGCCCGGTTTTACTGAACAGCAAACATTTGGAGGAATTTAAACTCTCCAAGGTTAAAACCCCTGGCAGTTTCAGACAATTTCAAGGTTTAATCAAGTGGTTCGGGTTTGAGGACAAATATTTTTTAAAGGCTGCCATCCTTGCAGAGCCTCAAGAGACTGTACTGACCATCAAAAGGGCAAATCAAGATATGGTGAGACTTATATACGAGATTCCCGATCCACACATCAAAGCCGGGGAAAGTCTTGCCCAAAATCTCTTGCTTTTTATAGGGCCTAAGAAGATCGGGACATTAAAGGCAACTGGTTATGGCCTGAATAAAGCGCTTGATTTCGGTTTCTTTGATATCATTGCAAAGCCACTTCTGATATCGCTTAACTGGCTTAACCAGTACGTAAAGAGCTATGGCTGGTCCATAATCATACTTACTATTATTGTAAAACTTATACTTTATCCATTAACCTTTACAAGTTTTAAATCCATGAAAGGGATGCAAAAGGTACAGCCCCTGATGAAGGAGCTCCAGACAAAGTATAAGGATGATAGGACAAAGATGAATCAGGAATTGATGAAGCTCTACAAAGAGCACAAGATAAACCCAATGGGTGGTTGCTTACCCATGCTATTACAGATCCCTATACTTTTTGCTTTATACAAGATGTTCTTATCCGCGATAGAATTAAGACACACACCATTTCATATTGTGGGTACCTGGCTACCTGATCTGTCTGCAAAAGATCCATACTATATAACCCCCATATTGATGGGAATCAGCTGGTTTATTCAACAGAAGATGACGCCTACCACGGGCGATCCTACTCAGCAAAAAATGATGTTGTTTATGCCAATCGTCTTTACAATCTTATTTCTGAATTTCCCATCCGGGCTTGTCATATACTGGCTGGTGAGCAATGTCCTTTCTGTAATACAACAGGCCTATATAAATCGATCACATCCATAGGAGGAAAGAAAACAAATTATGGAGTATAAAGAATTCGAAGGAAAAACATTAGATGAAGCAATTGCATCAGCAATAAGGGAGATCGGTGTTCAATTTGAAGAGCTTGATATACAGGTAATATCAGAGGGCTCCAAGGGTTTGTTCGGGATAATGGGCAATAAAGATGCCAAGATTCTGGCAGCAAAAAACCTAAATGGACGAACAGAAAAGAGTGATACCAAGAAAAAACTTCATGAACAAAGGCCCACATCTGAAGAAACTGCTCACACTGTACGAGATAAAAACACCAATCAAGCAGTGCTGGAAAAGGCAAAAGAAGAATTAAAAGAGGTCCTTCGCCTCATGAACATTGAATCGGAAATATCAATCCGTGAGGATAATACCCTGGAAATTACAGGTGACGGTTCAGGACTGATAATCGGAAAGAGGGGCCAGACACTGGATGCCTTACAACTTATTTTGCGCAGGATTATAAATAAAGGAAGCAAGGCACCTGTACGTATAAATCTGGATTCCGAGGGCTACAGGAAGAGGCATATAGAATATTTGAAGGATATTGCAATAAAGATGGGTCGGGAGGCAAGGCATACCGGCCGCTCGGTCTCCCTCGAGAAGATGAATCCCCATGATAGACGTATCATCCACATTACGCTTAAAAATGATGAGAGGATCAGCACTAAAAGCGTTGGTGATGGAGTTTATAAAAAGGTGATGATATTTCCCAAGAAGGCATCAAAATATTAGAAGATACTATATATGCAGAATCAACCCCAAAAGGTTATGGGGGGATTAGTATTGTACGGATAAGTGGGGACCAGACGCTAAAGATCCTCAAAAAGATAGCAGGGGGGGCAGACTGGCCACCACACTACCAAAAGTTTGAAACGATCGAAGACTCTCATAATCGCCTCATCGATCAGGTCATGATAACCTTTCATCCGGGCCCTTCTTCATATACAGGTGAAGACCTTGCGGAGATAAGCTCTCATGGTAACCCATTGATTGTAGCTGAGATAATGGATGCAGTAAGGGAGACTCTACTTGCACGCCTGGCCGAAAGAGGTGAATTTACAAAAAGGGCATACATACATGGGAAGATAGACCTTGCCCAGGCAGAAGCTGTAGGCGCACTAATAGCATCAACAAGCCTTTCCGGCCTGGAGATGGCAAAAAATACACTAAGAGGCAAACTTTCTGAAAGGCTAAAGGATATAGGCGACAAGCTAAACCAACTGCTTACAGACATAGAGGCATCATTCATTACTGATTGGGAGATGTCTGAATCATCAGTTCTTTTAAGAATAAATTCCATCGCGGGGGATCTTGATACATATATAGGCGACGCTCAGATTGGCACCGCCATGTACAATGGGATAAATACAGTAATAGCAGGCCTTCCCAATGCGGGAAAATCATCGCTGTTCAATACGATCCTCGGATACCCAAGGACCATTATCCATGAGCAGGCAGGGACTACAAGAGATGTCATAAAAGAGCACATACTTATCAATGGCCTGGATTTCATGCTCTGCGATACAGCAGGGATCAAAGAAATATCCACCGGGCCGGAACAAATAGGTGTAGAAAAGACCATTGAGGCACTAAAGGCCTCTGATCTAACCCTCTATATAGTAGACGCAACAAAGGGCATAGTAAAAGATGAGCATAAGTGGTTGCATATAAGTCCACGGACGATACTCGTGCTGAACAAGATGGATTTACATACCTGCGATGTCCCAAAGATCCCTGATATAGACACAGTAATGGTTTCTGCAAAGTACAAAACGGGTATTGATGAACTACTCAATGTTATGGCCAAACCATTCCCTTCGGCCACTCCACAGGTCTTTATAGAAAGGCACATATATCTCCTCAAACAAGCAAGACAGTCCATTATATCAAGTGTTCACGCTATAAGAAATGGGATGACTTTAGATGCAATAACCATAGACATAAGGGAGGCCCTGGCCTATATACGAGAGATATTAGGCGAGGAGATAAACAAGGATATCATGGAGAGTATATTCTCAAAATTCTGTATAGGTAAGTAATGCACTGCAAGATCGATGGTATGAACCTCAGAGCAAGCTTATGACTCTTATCCGAAGCAAGCTGCGGGGAATCAAACCCAAGCATTCTTGTCCACCGAAGCGGACGCGAAGGCGGATCGATCTATTGAGCCAGGAGATCAAGAGATATAATCCGTCTTTACATCTGGTAAGTAACAAGATGCTCTCGCAAATGCAGTCCCATATAAAGGATTGCATGTCCGTACTACAACATATACATGAACCCGTAATCGCTGATATCGGACCAGGGTCAGGCATATTAAGTATCCCCTATAAGATAATGCGGCCGGATGCAATAGTATATGCTATAGAACGAAACCACAAAAAATGCATCTTCCTTGCACATAGCATAGATCTGTTAGAACTTAAGGGTATCGAGGTGATAGAAGCCGACGCAACCACTACAGAGACAGGCCCATTTAATGCTGTAATGTCACGGGCATTCTCTCCCAAGTCAACCCTTGAAAAGGCGGTCCTCAACCTAATCAAACCTGGTGGACATTTTTATTATATGAGCACGCACGAAACTCCTCCCCTATCCATGGAAGGGGCTCATCTTAAAAAGATCATATCTCCAAAAAAAAGCTCTGCGAAATTGTACCTGTTTGTATATGAATTGTAGCTATTCGGGAACCAGGAGTCAAAATTCAGAAGTTAAGATATACATGCGATATCCGAGACATCTATGCAACAGACCTAATCAATGGTATGAGCCCCAGAGCAAGCTTTTGACTCTTATCCACAGCAAGAAATCGGGAAATCAAACCCAGGCCTTCTTGTCCGCCATAGCGGAAGCGAAGGCGGATTGATTTACCAGATGCTGATCTTGGCAAGATATACAGACTTTTGGCTGAATGGCAAACATTCTACATATTGACTTGGCTCACTTGATTTTTTCTAATCTAAACAAAAGCTATTATTTAAATCTAAGTGCAATACCTAGGAGGAGAATTTAAGATGAGGTATCCTAGGTGTTATTGCAATATGATTATGTCTCCCCTTTCATGGGGATATTTTAATCCTGCTGTTATAGGGGACATATTAACTTTGCTAACACACAATATTCTGTTGCCTTGACAATAGGATCTTTTTAAAATAAATTATGTCAAAAAGGATATCCTATGAATTTAGGAAGATATATTTCTCGTAGTGCCTTATATTACCCGGACAGCATTGCGCTCATATATAAGGATAAAAGATTCTCCTATGAAGAATTTGACCTCAGGACCAATCGTTTGGCACAAGGACTTCTATCCATAGGGTTACAAAAAGGGGATCCCATTGCGATACAATCCTGGAATCGATCCGAAATTGTGGAAACCGAGGTGGCATGTTATAAAGCAGGCTTTGTTCGGGTGCCTATGAATGCTCGTCTTTCATTGGCTGAGGCCACGCACGTATTAAACAATGCTGAAGCCAAGACGGTCATTGTTGATCCCCAGCATCTAGAACCACTATTGGCAAATAAAGAACAGCTTAAAACTCTGGATCATTTTATTTGTCTCGAGGAGACACCTACCAAAGAAATCACTTATGAGTTACTTTTGGCAGAAAGTAAAGAAGAACCTCCCCTCATAGAAGTCGAACCGAGTGACGTTGCTGTTTTATCATACAGCTCGGGCACAACGGGAAGGCTTAAAGCAATCGTACAAACCTTTGGAAACAGGATGGCCATGATCCGTAAGGCCTTTATGATCCCCGATATTAAGATAGAATGCGGTGATATCTTTGCGCATGTTGGTCCAATAACACATTCCAGTGGTATGCTTCTGATGCCTGTCATGTTTTCCGGAGGGTGCAATCTGATTTTAAGTCGCTTTGACGTGGAAATGCTTTTAGAAACCATTCAGCGTGAACGGGTTAATTACATATTGCTGGTCCCTGCCATGATTAACATGATCCTGTCTCATCCCAAGGCGGGCGATTATGATCTCAGCAGCCTAAAAGGTGTCTTTTATGGAGCAGCGCCGATGTCTACAACCAGGATCCAGCAGGCAATCGAATTCTTTGGTCCCATTCTGGTTCAGGGCTACGGCATGTCTGAGACTACATCCTTTACCACCATCCTCACAGCAAAAGACCATCTTGATGCCCTTCAAAATAATGCTGGGTCCCGCCTTGCGTCCTGCGGCAGACCTATCTTTGAGTCTGAAGTCAAGGTTGTTGATGAGAACGGACAAGAGGTATCGCACGGGCAAATTGGAGAAGTCATTATACGTGGCCCAGATGTGATGAAGGGTTATTTTAAAGAACCCGAGTTAACGAAAAAGACCATAAAAAATGGTTGGATCCATTCGGGTGACATGGCCAAGGCGGACCAAGATGGCTATATCTATATTGTCGATCGAAAATCGGATACAATTATTTCCGGTGGGTTTAACGTATACCCTACAGAGGTGGAACAGATACTTTACTCTCATCCATCTGTGTATGAAGCGTGTATCATAGGCGTACCCGATGACAAGTGGGGAGAAGCCGTCAAGGCCGTGGTGACATTAAAACAAGGATGTAAGGCCACAGAAGAGGAGCTAATCGAACACTGCAAGCGTTTCCTGGCCGGTTACAAAAAGCCCCAATCAGTGGATTTTGTGAATGAACTTCCTAAAAACCCAAATGGTAAGATTGCCCGACGATTAGTTAGGGAAAAATACTGGATTCACAAAGAACGCAGGGTAAATTAAAAAATGCCACACCCGGAAGACGTGGCATGACATTTTGATTGGGGTTTGTATGAAAATGCCGTTCTCCGTTGTCCGTTTTACAGGCACAAGACATTAGGCTTAGGGGGGTTGGGGGTATTGCTCTCCCAATAACATCCCCCTGGCCCCCTTCAAAGGGGGAATCTGTCCGTGGAGATTAAGGGATATTGGCTCTTGAAATATTCCTTTAAGCGTTTTTTGCTAATACATCCAAGGCGGAGCCCGTTCAAGAGAATGGTCTCTACAGTCTTTTCCGACTATCGACTGACGACTATCGACTGTCGACTGTCTTGCAGACATGGGGGTTTATAAGAAATCTCCCAAATCTATCTTTTAAATTCTCCTTTTAGCTGTTTCGCCATAATACGCTCATACCATGCTGGTGCAAACTTATTAAGCATATAGGAAATCTTGCCCACAGGCGTCAGGACGAGCAATCTCTTTTTCTTCATTGCTCCACGATAGACAGCCGTGGCAACCTCTTCTGGAGATGCCTGGCTGCCAACTCTGGACTGGGCATGTATTGTGATACTGCCATCCCCATTCAGTGCCCTGGTCTGTAAATTTGTTCTCGTGAACCCGGGGCACACAATCATCACATGGACACCATAATTTTTAAGCTCAGCCCTCAAGGTGCTAAAAAAACCATGTAAAGCGTGCTTGCTGGCACAGTATCCGGTTCTACCTAAAACAGGCGTCAGACCGGCAATACTCGATGTCACAATGATCATCCCTTTCTGCTCGATAAGACTCCCTACGGCAGCGATTGTACAATGTAATGATCCAAAAAAGTTGACGTCCATTACTTTTCGATACATGGAAACCCGTGCATCGACAAACGGACATCTTTGGGTTATTCCTGCATTATTGACGAGCACATCAACACAGCCGTAATGATTGATAATTTCTTTTATCACAGCGTTACATTCATCCTCACTGGTCACATCACATTTTTGTCCAAAGGCATCAACCCCATGTTCGATGAGCTTACGCTCACGGACTTTAACTTCTTCTTCATTTATATCCAACAGGGCGATCCTTGAGCCTTCCTGTCCGAACTTTTCGCAAATAGCCGCCCCAATGCCACTTGCAGCACCGGTGACTACAACAACCTTATCCTTCACATTATATTCTCTCATCGTAGTCCCCTCAACCTGATACTCTCTATGGAAACTGTAATCTTATTTTTACTCCAGTAAAACTCAGGGGCTATCCTCCCAATGCCACTGCCCACGGTGGAAGTACATGAGGAGAAACACCAAGCGCTGGGCCTAGAAGCATTAATGAACCGAATACAACAATAAGTATGCCGACTACCGAGCTTACTATGCCTATCCTGACAAAGTCCGTCATTTTAATATAGCCCGAGCCAAAGCAAACAGCAAATGGCGCTGCTGCCACTGGTAATGCATAAGCACATTGAGCTGCAAGACAGCCTAGAATCATCAGGAATCTAGGATCGAAATCTGCGGCCAGCGCCATGGTACCCAAAATAGGCATAAATACCGTAGATGTAGCGGTGTTTGTTGCGACGGTAGATAGCACCGCCACAACAACAGATATAGCTAACATAAGCCCTATCAGCGGCCACTGAGCAAATGCAGCCAACTGATAGGCTATCCATGCAGCAGCTCCCGTATCACTGAGACCGGCAGCCAGGGAGAAACCGCCACCAAACAATAATATGATCCCCCATGGAATCTTGACTGCCCAGTCCCATGTCAAGACGAACTCCCCCTTCTTCAGACTAATAGGCACTGAAAAAAGTAATACTGCCATGATAACGGCAATAGTTGAGTCATGTATCCAGGGAAATATTGTAGACAGCCCATAAATGGTTATGTGTCCGATGTGCTTTTCAGCTCTGAATATCCAGGCAAGGGCTGTAATAAGGACTATAATGCCAACCGCCTTTTCTCCCGTACTCCATGACCCTAAACTACTCCGCTCTTCTTTGATTAATTGAGGCCCACCGGGTATTTCCTTAATCTCCGGCCTACGCAAAATTAAAACCAACAATGCCCAAAGAGCTAAAGTAGTTATCACAGAAAGCGGCAAACCCAATATCATCCAGGCAGCAAAATCTGTTTGGGGTGAACCAGGGAATAAAAGTTCTAACTGACCAGCATATATGATATTTGGAGGCGTTCCAATCAATGTTCCCATTCCCCCGGTATTACAGGCATAGGCTATGCCGAGCATCAAACAACTACCAAACACATAAGCGCCCTGCGTAAAATTCACCTCTGACAGTTTGCCCTCGGCCTGCATACGCTTACCAACCTCTACGGTATGTAAAATAATGGCCAATCCCATGGGCATCATCATCATAGCTGTTGCTGTGTTCGATATCCACATCGAGAGAAAAGCAGAGGCCACCATGAATCCCAATACGATTCTTTTGGGACTTGCGCCAACTTTATCCACGATAAACAGGGCCACCCTTCTATGAAAATTCCATTTTAACATGGCCTGGGCAATGAAAAAGGCTGAGATAAATAATATGACGATCTTATGTGCATATGGTGCGCTTGCATCAGTCGCATTGGCAACACCAAAAAGTGGAAAGAACGCAACAGGCAATAGACCCGTGACACCCCACGGTACTGACTCGCAAATCCACCAGATGATCATGATGATCATGACAGCAAGACAATGCTTCATGACCCTGGCCTTTTTTCTCACCTCAGTATAAGTTTCAGGTGCCTTTACTTTAGACCATGCCAAAAATTCCCGGGTATCCGGGATCTCACTTACCTTACCTCTTTTGTCAAGCACTAACACATTATCGTTAGCGCCTTGGTGTAATAAACTTGGACCCTCAGGGTTTAAAACCAGCTTTGCAGCTACACTATGCATCCCAGCAGAAGGGGGCAGGACTAAGATTAATAGCAAGGCTAAAGGTCCACAAATCAACCCAATCTTATTCCTTAAGCCATAGGGGAGATTACAAGGCTCTCCCTCTTCTTTTTGAGGCGGAGGGTTATGAGTACCTGATTCCTTACTAATCCCTCCGGAATCTTTGAGCGGGCCTTTGCTTGATCCTTCTTTATTTGATCGGAAAGAAAACATTAGGAAATTCTTGGCAAGATAATGCATTTTCCAATGCCAATCCCAGAACCTCAGAACATAATTTGCGACTGCGTCCATTCCTTATCTTTACCTCTTTTTTTTAATAGCAGTGATGGCCTTAGCTTACTTCATATTTACCATATTCTTCAAGCAGGGTATTCTCTATCCAACTTGTATTTACTTTTCCGTTACGATAATCGGGGTTTTTCAATATAAACTGATGAAATGGAATTGTTGTATCAATGCTAGAAATAGTAAAGCTTGAAAGGGCAGACTTCATGCTCTCAATAGCTTCTGAACGATTGTTACCTGCTGCAATAACCTTTGCGAGAAGAGAATCATAATATGGGGAAACAATATACCCCGGGTAGCAATGGCTGTCTACACGCAGGCCATCACCTTCCGGCGGTCTCCACTCTGTGATTCGGCCCAGACACGGCCGAAAATCTGATCCCGGAGATTCGGCATTTATACGACACTCGATTGCATGGCCATGCGGTTTTATCGCCTCTTGAGAAAAACTGAGGGGTTGATTACCGGCGATCCGAATTTGCTCTTTAACCAGGTCTACACCTGTTATCATCTCCGTCACAGGATGTTCTACCTGAATTCGGGTATTCATCTCGAGGAAGTAAAATCGACCCACATCCTGATCCAGCATGAATTCAACAGTCCCAGCATTTTCATATTGTACATGATTGGCGATTGATAGAGCTGCCTTACAAATCTCCTCCCGTAGTTCGGAAGACAGGGCAGGGCAAGGTGCTTCCTCAACCATTTTCTGATAGCGGCGTTGGAGGGAACAATCACGTTCTAATAGGTGAATAATATTCCCAAAACGATCCCCTATGATCTGAACCTCAATATGTCGTGCATTCGGGATATAATGCTCAATAAACAACCTCTCGTCACCAAATGCCGAGCGGGCCTCGGCTGAGGCTTCATTAAAAATCGCCTTTAAATCCTCAGGGTGTCTTACAATCTTCATTCCCCGGCCACCCCCTCCTGCGGCCGCTTTCAAGAGAATTGGATAGCCCACTTTCCCAGCCGCATCTTTTATTTCTTTAAGGTTGCGGACCAACTCTGATCCCGGAATTACCGGAATCTCCAAATCTTTTGCCATCTTTCGTGCCACAAGTTTGTCACCCATTTGTCTTATATTCTCTGCTTTAGGGCCTATAAAGATTAGACCATACTCAGCGCAAGCTTCAGGCAACTCTGGCTGTTCCGCGAGAAAACCATACCCAGGGTGAATAGCATCTGCGCCTGTTCCAAGGGCTGCCGAAACGATCGTATCTACCTTCAAGTAACTCTTCATAGCGGGAGGAGGCCCTATGCAGACAGTCCTGTCAGCCATTTTCGCAGCCAAACTTTCCCTGTCCGCTTCTGAAACAGCTGCAATTGTCTCTATCCCAAGTTCCCGACAAGCTTGTATGATGCGAACGGCAATCTCCCCCCTGTTTGCAACCAAGACGCGTGAAATAACGTCCGTCTTATTCAATTTTCGCCTCCCTTTGTTTCTCCTCTTTCATCAATTTCTTCCACTAAAAAGAGTGGTTGTTTGAACTCTACCATCTGACCATCTTTCCCATAGATTTTTTTAATACGGCCTCGTACACCTGCGGTAACGATATTCGATTGTCCCATTACCTCAATCAGACAAACCGCATCATCTTTGTCCACAGATTGACCTGCTTTCACAAACAGAGGAGCCCCGTGTTCGGGTGCACTGCGATAAAATCCCAACATAGGGGCTTTAATCGTCAAATAATCCTCCTCTTTAATCTCTTCTATTGGACTTATGTCCTGACCTGCCTCTGCCTTTACAAACCTGTTTATATCCAATTTGAGGTTACCCATCTTTAGGTGTAGCTCATCAAACTTCGATTCCTCAATCATCCTCAATAGCTGAATAACATCATCTTGGTTTATTGTTTCCATAAATATATCCCCTTAGGTAAACTCCTTGACTCTTTTGCAGTCAAAAAAATATCTTCCCCCCAATTTCTGAGATGCACGTTGGCGTTTGCTAACACCCATCAAAACTGACAGAGACAAGCATTAAAAATATCAAACAATACGTGTCCTTATTGCTCTACACTCATGGTAATCTTTTCAACTTTTGCCAAATCCCTTTCATAGAAGAACGATCCAATAAAGAAAAGAACAGCGGCGATTAAAGCGGAAACAGGTACGACTGTCAGTGCAGTATGAATATCGTATTTATCAGAAAGCATCCCTACAAAAAGTGGCCCGAGTGAACTGCCCAGTAAATTCTGCGTAATGACACAAAAGCTGTAGGATGTCGCCCTTAAACCGGGATGAATAACATCCTGCGTAACTGCTATTGCTGCAGGAGAAAAGGCAGCGGCTGTAACGCCGCCTAATAAAAGAAGGTAATACTGAATAGCACCGGTAAAATAATAAAAAGCGATAAAGAAGATTGCTGCTGTTAGCAATGAAGAAATTGCAGGGAAAACCAACCTCGCATTGATCTTTGTCTTCCGCCATTTATCCACAAGAAAACCACCGAGCGGGAAGCCGAGGATCGCAAGTACCATAACGACACTGCTCTTTAAAGCGGCCTTCTCCATAGGGATACCATCGATTCTGTGAAAATAAGTAGGCAACCAGCTTAAATACGCTGTTGACAGAAACGTACATCCGGCAAAGGCGATATAGTTCAGAATGAGAGAGGGGGTTTTGGTGAATTGACGGATGGTATCCCTCCTTTTCATTCTTTGCTTATTATCATCTCTTTTATCAACCGTTTTCTCAAGATTAACCGTCTTATAATCACGAACAAAAAAGAACAGTATAGCAATAACAAAACCTGGTAATGCCACAATCCCAAAGGCATGTCGCCATCCAAAACGGGCGGCAATATAACCACCAAGAATGATCCCAATGGCGCTTCCCAAAGGAAGCGCTGCCGTAAACAAGCCCACCATCATGGAACGCATCCTTTCCGGGAATAAGGCTGAGATCATGGCAGTGCCACCAGGCGCGTAGCCTGCTTCACCAACGCCTATCGCTGTCCTGGTTACAAAAAGCTGTGTAAAACTTCTTGTAAAGGCACAGCCTAACGATGCCATACTCCAAAATACCGCCATTAAACCAATACTCTTTTTTCTGCTCCATCTGTCGATAACCACGGAAATGGGGATCGATAAAGCAACAATGGACCAGTATACAGTAGAAACCAGCAAGCCGCATTGTGTATCACTCAGTCCCCAATCACTTTGTAGATAGGGGAATAAGGATACCACAACCATCCTGTCAACGTAGTCAAACATGTAAAGAAGGAATAACAACCCAAAGACATAATAGGAATAGCCTTTGGACATAAGATACCCATCCGGTATGCGATTGTTTTTCACGATATACCCTCCTTTTTTAAATTTGTGAAATAACAACTTTTATAAGGCCATGGTATTTTGTAAGACCATGAAATTAAAAAATTTGCTCCATTTTAAGTGAACCTCTTTGAACACTGACCTTTCTGACATCACGTCGTTTTGCCAATTCCTCTATCAAAGCAGCTAGCGGCAATCTCATTACAGGAAACTCTATTGCCTTTTTGTTTTGGTAAAATTTCTCAAGTGTTGGCCTGCTAAAGAACAACTCCAGCAGCAATTTTTCGTCCGATCGGTATACCCCTGTCTCAGCCCTTACTCTGCTCACCAAGGGGTCTGAGAAGTTTTCTGCCGGATCAATAGGTTCTTTATCTTCGCCCTCAAGAATACGATCAAGGATGTTGGGGTCGACTGGTGCTGCCGGTTTACCATAATATCCCCGGGCATACTGGCAAAGATCTGAGGGGACTGTTTTATATCGCTCTCCTTCGATAACATTAAAAACGGCCTGCACCCCTACAATTTGAGAAAAGGGAGTCACCATCACCGGGTATCCGATCTCTTGACGAACTCGACCTGCCTCTTCAAGGAGTTCCGGCAGCCGGTTCTCGAGGCCTAAGTTTTTTAATTGGCTTCCCAAATGAGACATCATACCACCTGGTATTTGATGTTCGGCATATTTCTTCCATTTACTCGGATTAAACCTGACACGTTGACCAACCGGCTTGTTTTCCTGATAGGCAACCCAGAAAAAGTGATCATCGATCTTCTTGCGTAACTGGTCATCAATCTTGACATCGTAGCCCATCTCTCGGGCATAGGATATGATTTCCTCCGTGGATGGGATTGAATTCCCAAAGGATAAAGGTAAGCTCGCTGTGGAGATATTATCAATCCCTAGTTGCATGGCCTCGAGGTAACAAGCAGTGGCCAATCCTGTGCCATCATGGCTTACAAACCCAAATTCCGTTCCATCACCAATGGCCTTTCTAATAGCAGGAATGAGCGTACGAACCCTCTCTGGTGTTAATAAACCACTGGCATCTGCCAAATTTACACTATCAGTGCCCAACTTGACACATTCTTTTGCCTTCGAGGCATAGTATTCGTCGGTATGAACGGGGCTTTTCGCAAAAACTAAAGCGGGATGGATCTGCAAACCGATTTCCTTTGCCACATGAATATGCCATTCTATGTTACTTATGTCATTAAGGCCATCAAAGACAACTATCCCTTGAATACCCGTATTCTTAAGGCACTTAATCAGAAGCTCTATGGCATCATTGGGAAATCGACGCCAGCCAAAGGCACTTCGACCACGAATTAAGATCTGGAGATCTGTCTTGGGCATTAATTGTCCCAGCAAATGTAGACGTTCCCAAGGATCTTCATTCAGATACAAAACACATGTCTCAAAGGCGGATCCACTCATGATATTAATGCTGCTAAACCCTGCTTCATCCATGGTTGGTGCAATGGGCAACATAGATCTTGTGGGCATTCGGTTCGCCCATAACGATTGCTGACCATCACGTAGAGTTTCTTCGTTAAAACGCAGTTCACTCATAATACCACCTCCATCATAATAAAGCTTATCATTTTACCGTTATTTCCTTGGCTTATTTTTTTTAGATGATTTTTTCTTGGAGCTTTTTGTTGGAAGGGGATCCATAGTCATCAAAATCTGCCCCATTTTCACCATTGTTTCGTTTTCCACCAATATTTCACGGATAATGCCCTCCTGAGGGGCCTTAATTGAGTTCATCAACTTCATCACCTCAACGATAGCCACCTGATCACCTGTCTTCACTACACTTCCCACTTCTACAAAAGGTTTTGCTCCAGGGGCAGATGACTGATAGAATGTCCCGGTTAACGGGGAGCTGATTACGATACCAGAGAAATCCTGGATTGCAGCTTCACCTCCCAAAGCCGATGACGATTCCACGGTTTCTTTAGGTTTTGGTCTTGCCTCAGATGTTGCCTTTGCAATCTTTTTTTCTGGGGCACCGAGAGATGCCGCTTGAGGATTAGCACTTCCCTGGGAAGCCTCGATTGGCCCGGACATTGTCTCTGAACCACTTTGCCTCCCTTTAATAACATCCAGCTTAAGGTCTCCCATTTCGAGATGTAATTCCTGACATGCAGAATCATCAATGATCTTTAAAATATCAACCACATCCTTGTAAGTTAAGTCATATGTGAGCTTTACCTCATTTGATTTCATGATATATCCTCTCCTTAGTTCATAAAATTTTTGCTATTTATTGACTAGATGCTAATAAATTTTCACCACCTCAAGAAGGTTCCTTTTATTTTTTAATCTACCTTAATGATTACTGCATCGCTTTGGCCATAGCCTCCACAAATAGCGGCTGAGCCAAGACCGCCTCCAAGTCTTCGTAGCTCATAAATTAAGGTCATGATCAATCTTGCACCGCTAGCACCAGTTGGATGGCCTATCGCCACCGCTCCACCATTTACATTTGTAATGGAGCGGAAATGCTTCAGTAACTGACCGTCTCCATCGCTCAATACCTTTGTGCTGACCAACGGCACTGCAGCAAAAGCTTCATTTATTTCTATTCTTTTCATATCTTTTAATCTTAGCCCTGCCTTTTTTAGGGCCTTCTGTGTAGATAAGGCCGGCATATATGGTGATGAAAGCGGATCTCCGGCCATATTCGCATAGGATAAAATAGTGGCTAAAGGCTCTAATCCCATCTCTTTTTGCTTTTCCTTCGACATCAATACCAGTGCTGTAGCCCCATCATTAAGTCCTGGTGCATTACCCGCGGTAACCGTCTTGCCACCGTAGACCGCTGGAAGTTTGCTCAACTTTTCCATGGAAGTATCGGGCCGGGGTGATTCATCTTTGTCCATAAGCACTGCTGATCCTTTCTTTTGGGAAACCTCTACAGGATGGATTTCATCTGCAAATCTCCCAGCATTGAATGCTTCAAAATACTTTTGATGACTACCTAAAGCCCATTGGTCTTGATCTTCTCTGCCAAATCCATATTCTAAAGCGACTTCACCAACGCCAACAGCAATAGGCATATCAACGATTGGGTTGCGCATGAACAGCGGTTCTTCAAGCATAATTCCACCTAGACGCAATCCCCATCGGGCATTACGTGCTACAAGAGGAGTCTGGCTCATAGCTTCCATTCCACCGGCAATTGCAGTTTCGATTTCTCCAGCCAAAATATTCCGCATTGCCAATGCTGTACAAGTCATTGAAGAACAACAGGCACGATCCAACGTCAGTGATGGGGTTTCTGGGGATAATCCTGTTGTAAATATAATCTGACGAGCCGCCACCGAGGCAGTCCCTGCAAGTATGGCCACCCCCATAAAAAGCTCATCCACTGTCTTCGGTTCCAGATTAATCTTCTCCATTACAAACTTAACAGCCATGGTCCCAAGCTCGACTGCGGAGAAATCTTTCAATAACCCCCCAAACCTTCCAAAAGGTGTCCTTACCGCACTCACTACTACCATTTCACGCATTGTTAACCTCCACTATCTTGCATAAGAAAAGTCACATTTTTCTTATATTCATCTATTTTCTCAGATAACCTCTTTTTTACGAAGCCTTTGAATCTTTTCATCGTCATATGCCAATAGATCTTTCAATATAGCTTCTGTATGTTCACCCAAATCAGGTGCCGTCCTTGCAGGAACATCTTTTGCCTTTGTCATCCTGATTGGCGTTCTGGCAAACACACGTTTTCCAGCAATAGAATCATCAATCTCCAGCAACATTTTTCGTGCCTTAAGATGCGGACAATTAACTAAATCTTCAGTGTTTTGTACCGGACCTACCGGAACGCCCTCCTTGAGAAGCGCTTCCACAACCTCTTCGCTGGTCCTCGCCTCCATCCATTCTTTAACTATGGGATCAAGAAATACCTTATTTTTAACCCTCTCAAGGCCATTAACAGTCAGAGGATTTTTAATTAGATCCTCACGATCTATGGCTCTGCAAAACCGTTCCCATATAAACTCATTGGCTACAAGAAGTGCGACATAACTACCATCTTTAACCTTAAAGGTCCCCATAGGGTGTTGAAATTTTCCGGCCGTTCCCCTTCTCACGATCAATCCGGCAAACGAGTAAATCATGATACCCATGGCATTCAGAGCAACTAAACTGTCATACATGCTTGAATCGATAAACTGTCCCTCGCCCGTCTTTTCCCGCATAAACAACGCCAGCAAGATTGCATACCCTGTTACAACACTGGTAAATAAGTCTGCTAAACCAGGGAGCCCCCATAACGGCGGTCCGTCTTCTTCACCAATGTGATCTAAAATTCCTGCCATTGCCTGAATCACGGGGTCAAAGGCGGGTCTATCGGAATAAATCCCTTTGAGGTTTTCAAGCCTTCCAAATCCACTTATGGCTGCATAGATAAGCCTAGGGTTTATTTTTTCCAAGACATCATATCCCAGGCCCAGTTTTTCTACGGTCTTGGGCCCCAAGTTTTCCACAACGACATCGGCATGTCTAATCAGTTCCTTATATATCTCTTTACCTTCTTCACTTCTGAGATTTAGTGTAACACTCTTCTTGTTCCGGTTATATATCTTAAACCCTCCATAAGCCTTATTCCCCTTTTCATCTTCAACAACAGGAAGATAATTCCTTCTGGGGTCTCCAACACCTGGTCGCTCAATCTTAATCACC
>JAYEFR010000076.1:3338-18487 GCA_034716155.1 Thermodesulfobacteriota bacterium | reverse complement strand
TTCAAAGTTCAGTGAATAGTAAACAGTGAACAATAAAAGAAGTTTTGAGTTTTGGGTGTTGAGTTTTGGGTTTTGAGTGAATAAAAATAGTCGAGAGTCAAGAGTCAGGAGTCGTGAGTCAAAAAAGATTGAAAAAATCGGCTTCACGATTACCACTAGATTCAACTGATTTTTTTGAGAGCTTTGCACAATTGCTTTTATATTCATTGCGGGCTTTAGCGAAGCAATCCCAGAAAGATCTATTACCAACGGGTTTGCCACGTCGGACTGAAAACCTCCTCGCAATGACAGCCGGATTCCTGCATGAAAAGGGTAACACCCCCCTGCCCCCCCCTCAAGGGGGGATTTACGGGGGACCCCCTTCAAAGGGGAACAACCCCCTGGCCCCTTCAAAGGGGGAATGATTGGGATAGGGGATGTCATCAAAACGTGTCATTAGCCTTATGGCCTCCTCGCAATGACAGGGCAGGACGTCGGCCTAAAAACCTCCTCGCGATGACAGGCAAACAATTATGCAAAGGTCTCTATACGGATTAGATAGAAAACCATCTTCGCCACTTAGATAAAAGACTGAAGATTAAAGAGATTTTGCCTCTCGATTCAATTCAGTGAATAGTAAACAGGGAACAATAAAAGAGGTTTTGAGTGTTGAGTTTTGGGTTCTACATCAAATGTTCTATGTTCTAAGTTAAAAAATATTTCTGGGTTATATTCCTGTTAGTTACCAGGCATTACATTATCCATATGTCCCATCGAGAACTGCCACGTTGATAGTTTGTTCAGTATATTCTTCATTTTTAACCTTTTCATATAACATTTGGCTTACTTCAGGAGAAAGGACTTTTTCTCCACACCTTGGGCATTCTTCATACAATACATTTTGCACTAAATAGAGTCGTCCTTCAACCCTTAAATCGATCTCTCCCTTTTTTAAAACCATTTTGGTATGACAAACAGCGCATTTCATGATTTCTTTCGCCTCCTTTTAAAATCCTCTTCCCACTCCTCTGGGTTTAAAGTTGGATCATAAGCTGTAATAACCCAAACCGGCTCGATCGAACACTGTGTATGTAAGATTCTACCTCTTTTAGTAACGCCGTAAATAAGACAACTATGCCCATATTTATCCTGCGGATAGTTTTCAATAATTTCCCCTGACAATATAGCATCTTCTATTTCGTTTGGTGAAATGTTACGCTCTATACATCGTTCAAAAGTGTGAATAGTTAACCGATAGTCAGCGCTTCTAACTTGCCTTTTGATAAATTCTATCAATTTATGAACACTCTTTCGAAAGGTAGTCTTCAAATCGAGCAGACCACTCTGATGGCCCTTCTAGTTTAAGCGATCGAGCAGTCTGAATGAAAGAGAGCTTCTTTTGTTTCCCCTCATCAGATATATCAACCATTATCCGTACACGTGTGTGTATTAGGCTTTAGATCTAAAGGCTCCTCTGGTCTAAAAACCTTGCCGTCATACACAACATTTAATGTCCTTTTCATCTCAAATCTCCTTTTGCGCTTACACTACTATATTAAAAACAAAAGATTAAAGATAGAAAATCTTTGCTTCACGATTACTTCAAGACTACTCAAGATTAACTTATAGTTTTGGGTGTTGGGTGAATAAAAATAGTCGAGAGTCAAGAGTCAGGAGTCGTGAGTTAAAAAAGATTAAAGATAAAAGATATTTGCTTCACGATTACCTCTAGATTCAACTGATTTTTTTGAGAGCTTTGCACAATTGCTTTTATATTCATTGCGGGCTTTAGCGAAGCAATCCCAGAAAGATCTATTACCAACGGGATTGCCACGTCGGACTGCGTCCTCCTCGCAATGACAGGGTAGGACGTCGGCCTAAAAACATCCTCGCAATGACTAGAAAAACGGTTATGCAAACTTCTTGAGACATTTCCCAGCCCATGATTTAGAGTTTCTGTTGTCGATTGCGTGTTGTGTGTTTCTTTTTAGGGTAGAAAAGTTTGCTGGAAACAGGGTAAGAGTTGAATTTTTCGTAACGGGCGTCGTCCTAGTTTCCTTTTAACCATTTTTCTTTTGTAATATCTGCCTGTCTCAATATCCTCATCAATAGATCTACACCTATTTCTTTTCTATGAGGATTTGGCACAGTGAGCCTTAAATCCTCTTTTGTCATATACAAATGTTTACCACCACCAGAAGGGCCTTCAAATCCGAATTCCCGGAGCCTCTTTACAAGTTCATTAAAAGATACAGGGCTCAATCCGGGCATCTATATTCCAGCTGCCTTAACATCTTTTACTGCTAAATCTCCGAGTTCCGGAATGGTAAGGCCCTTTTTTATGCTTACAATGAGCCACCCTTCTATAACCTCCTTAAGGGTTTCTCTGCACTCCTCAAGAGTCTTCCCTGTAGCCCATACACCTCTAAGTTCAGGGACTTCTCCATAGTAGGGTTCTTCATCATCTATTATTTCATATCTTGCCCTTTTCAAGGCTTCATCAATATATTCAGTTAACATAGATAAAACCTCCTTTTTCTCTCTCTCTTTTTTATATTAAGTTAAGGTGATCAGTGGCAAAAAATCAATAGGATTATACAGATTATAAGACTTTTGCATAATACCCATATTGTCATTGCGAGCTTTAGCGAAGCAATCGTTAAGCGCCTGCAACCAATGGGATTGCCACGTCGGCCTAAAAACCTCCTCGCAATGACAGGTAGATTCCTGTGTGAAAGTTGTCAAACAGATTGTCTTGTCACAAGAGACCTCGCAATGACATGCTCAGTTACTTTCAACTGACTTATCAAGATAGTTTCGGTTACAGTGCCACAACGCGGCATCACATAGCTTTTTACGAATGCATCAAGATCGCTCATGATTTAAAAAGAATCGAAAATGGGTCACACTTTAGCACTTATAAGTTATCCCTGAGATTATCCTTACTTATACCTGCCTGTTTTAGGATTTCGAGCAAGGTTCCCTTTGGAAGATTTTTTTTATAAAGAGGAATAACAACTCTCTTTTTTGTCTCTGGGTGATAATAAATGTGATGGCTTCCTTTAATTCTATCCAGTATGAATCCCTTGCTTTCAAGTATCTTAATAATTTTTCGAGGTGTAAGGGATGGGAGTTTAGGCATAAGCCTCTACTGTCAGAGTATATTCTAAAGTTCCCTCCTCTGTTGGTATGTCCTCGCCATGGTCTTTTAGGCTCTCTATGTACAATCCAATTGCTTCCTTTGCCATGTCTATCGCTTCCTCTATTGTTTCCCCGTATGTGACACAGCCGGGAAGGGATGGAACTGTTACTGTATACCCACCCTCAGGCTCTTTTCTAAGTAGGATTCGATATCTTAATGTTTTCATCTAATTACTCCATAATCACCTATGTATTAAGAAATTTGCTCAACTTGTTTATTTATACCTGTATTGCGTATGATAAAAAAGGATGTCAAAAAACAATCCTTTTATGGTTCATGGCTCAGCTATATTGACACAGAGAACTATGCTACAGCCTTCCCTTTCATTATTGTAAGGTTAATTAAATCAAGCGGGTTTTTCGTGGTCCGTTTCCCAGCATCAAGAATTTCAATTGCTACAATCCTACCGTCTTTTGAATAATCAATGATCACGCCGTCAAATTCTGCTGACTCGGTAATAGCCTCCTCGCTAATAAATTCAATGTTTAACAAGTCATATTCCGGATCATATTCAATCCTCATCTTTTTGCTCCTTCCAGTAACGCCCAATCTGAGAAGTCAGATAGGCTGTTACAACTTCATATGCTTCTTTCTTTTCTTCATAAACCACTCTTAGCAGATATTCTTTATTCCTAACCATATACTTCCTTTGCGCAACCCTACGCCCACCATACCCATCAACAATTTGAGCAGGAGAATTTATCGTTTCTCTTGTACATTTTTGAGAAATGCCTCTTCTTTTAGATTTCTTTTTTTGCAAGAGGTATTATTTTAATTTTTTTCATTACTTATCCATCTCTACCAAACTCAAAAACGCTTACAAGAATTCCTATCTTACGTCAATTTTTCACATTAGCAGGTTATGTTCTAAGTTCAAAGTTCTCTTTTTAGTGGATAGTAAACAATAAAAGAGGTTTTGGGTGTTGAGTGTTGGGTTTTGGGTGAATAAAAATAGTCGAGAGTCAAAAGTCAGGAGTCGTGAGTTAAAAAAGATTAAAGATATTTGCTTCACGATTACCTCTAGATTTAGCTGATATGTCATTTCGAGCGAAGCGAGAAATCTTAAAGTGCATGCAATTAATGGGATTGCCACGTCGGCCTAAAAACCTCCTCGCAATGACAGGCAGACTCTTGTGTAAAAAGGGTAATAACTACCTGGACTCAAAAGGGTTTACAATTTTAATTCCTTTTATCGCTTTGAAATCATCTATATTTCTTGTCGCCAGTTTCAAATTATGTACGATTGCAGTTGCAGCAATGACGGCATCAGCAAGCTTTATCTTCATCTTCCTTCTCAACTTGATGGCTTTGTCGGCAATGTCTTCATCCACAGGATAAATATTTGCAAGTTGGGTTAGTCGTCTGCATTTCTCAAAACCCTTGGGAGTATGCTTATCCCATCCAAGAAATTCTATTTTTGTAAGGATAGAGATATTAAAAGATCTCTGAGCAATAGCCCTACTTATAAATCTTATAGTCTCATCTGATCCCTGGGTGTGGTATATCAAAATGTTTGTGTCTATCAAATATTCAGTTGTGGACATTCCGTTCCCAACTAATCCTTAATTTGTTCGACTCCATCTCGACATCTATATCTTTATATATCCCTGATGCCTCTCTTGCTATTTTTGAAATATCAGTCTCTGAAGGGGTTTTTTCTTCAATAGCATCATAAATGATGTGAACCCTGATTTTTCCAGGAGGCAATTTTTTATCAATATACTTTAAATTTCCATCTTCTATAATGGCTTCTGCAATTTTATGCGCCATAATAATTCTTCCTTTACATAATAATAGAGACTATTCTTACTTTATAAGTTCAAATGATTAAGTATTTCTTCACCATTGTCAAGAACCTTTTATCTCTCTATGCGCCTAACAAAAGATTGTGGGTTCGGAGTTCTAAGTTCTATATCAAATGTTCTAAGTTCTAGGTTCTAAGGTTCAAGTCCAATAACCTTTAGTGTCCGGTCTTAACGTTTGACATGAGTCATTCCCTTATATAATGGTGTCACCCAGTGGGCCAAATTTCAACTTTCAAACCCTCAATGTTTTCGAAATGCTTTCTGTTAGCTGTGGCTAGAATAGCCTTGTGGGCCATTGCAGTTGCTGCAATCAGTGCGTCCATCTCACATGTGGGCTTCCCCAGCTTTAGAAGCTTGCTTTTTATCGTCCCAAAAATCTTGGCGCATTCAAAATCGAAAGGAACTATTCGAACAATTTCTGTGAATCTATACAGCTTTTCGAGATTTTCTTTGGCCTTCTGAAATGCCTTTGCCCCATAATCCAATTCCGCTACCACTAAAGCGCTTAAGGCGATCCTATCGATCTCGGCCTGTATCCTTTTTAACGCTTATTTATTACCCAAGACTTTTGCTTACTACTTGTAATTTGGGATTGCCACGTCGGCCTAAAAACATCCTCGCAATGACAGGGTAAGGCCGATGTGGGCAAAAGGCCCCTACTCCTCTTCAAGAACCAAAAGGTACCCTTTCATGGCCTTTTTTATATTTCCTAAGGCTTCGTCAATCGTCTCCCCCTCGGATACGCATCCCCTTAATGTGGGACAATATGCGACATAACCTCCGGATTCGATATCTGGTTCTATTATGACTTTATAATTCATCAAAAAGCACCTCCTTCCATTTCCTCCATCTTCTTGCTAACCTGAGCTGCCATCGACTCGTTCTCTAACATTTTTATTTCTCCTTCCCCACCCTCGACACCAATTTACCACAGGGAAGGTGTCTCATCTACATTGACACAGAGGGTATCAGCTGTTTAAGTACTTCAATCTTGTTCACATCACGCTCATCTTCTAGTCGCAAAAAGATAACCCCCTTGTGCCTCTTTCCTTCACGAAATATCATTTCACCAAAATCTTTGTCATTCGTGATTAGAATATAATTGTCTACAACTGCTTTTTGTAAGATGCCCTCATCATTCAACCCTCAATCCTCTTCGTAAACCGAGAAGACATCATGTTGCTGTTGCTTAAGCCAGCGAGCAACCACAGGACCAGTACACTCATCGACTATGAACCGCACCTAAATTACCTTTAACGGTCAAGGGAACAAAGGCAGTGCTTTCCAGGGCTTCCGTGGCAAATAAAAGACATGCCAGGATGTCTTCTCTAGTTAGTCCTTCATACTCCTGCAGAAGTTCATCAATCGTAACACCGTTAGCTAATAGTCCCAAGATATATTGGACAGTCAACCGCGTCCCCCTAATGATCGGTTTTCCGACCATTACTTCTGGATCGATTATAATATGCTTGAGTAATTTTTCTTTGTTCATTTTTTTTACCTCCTGTTATATAATCGAGGTAGCATCGGTTAATCTTTCATAACCACCTTATCGCCTTATAAATCTAAATTATACCTGTGTCGTCAAAATATCAACAACATGTTTTTAACCTGCCTGGCAAAAACGGATAAGAATAGTCGAGAGTCAAGAAAGATTAAAGACAATAAGATAAAAGAATCTTTGCCGCACGATATCAGCCGTCCATGCTCAGTTGGTTGTTAGCAACGATATTATTTTGGATAAAGCAATCTTTTCAACAGGATATCTTCAATGTTCCGCCTCGAATCCAGCACAGATAAAACGTATACATTCAATTCTGATATTCTGTAAATAATTCTCCAAGGTGGGATGATTAATTCACGATATTGTGAGATACTTTGGTCTTGAAGCTCTGGTACTATGCGGCCTCTTTCAGGAATGGCATAAAGGTTTGATGCCTTTTGTTTGATCTTCTTTAATATTTTTAATGCACTGTCCGGACTATCAGTTGCGACATATTCAATAATTTCCTTCAAATCGTTTTCTGCAACACTGGCCCATATAACTTCATACGTTTGGCTCATTTAAGTTTTTCTTTCAGTGCAATTTCAACATCTTTGAAGACTCCCTCCTGAGATTTCGTCCTGCCATCCCTTATATCTGCCTCGCCTTGGGATAGCAGCTTTAATATTCCAATGGTATTACGCATATCCTCATAACTTTTAGGATCTTGAAGTACCGCCCTTGGTTCACCGTTTTGCGTTATAATGACAGGGCGGTGGGTTTCGTTGATCTGGTTAAGCAGATCGGCTGCTTTTGATTTTAAATATGTAACTGGTTTTATATCAGTTGTAATATTCATTTTTACCACCCCCGGTTTTTATATGGTACTGAATATAGACCGTATGTCAAGGCTGAATTTTTATGGGCTGCTAACAACTAGCATTTTTGAAAGGGATGTTTCTAAAAGAGATCTTTGCATAATACCCATATTGTCATTGTGAGCTTTAGCGAAGCAATCGTTAAGTGCCTGCAACCAATGGGATTGCCACGTCGGCCTGCGGCCTCCTCGCAATGACAGGTAGATTCCTGTGTGAAAAGGGTAACAACCCCCTGGCCCCCTTCAAAGGGGGAATAAGTATGGGGCAACGGGGAATTAAGGGACCTCGCAATGACAGACAAACAATTATGCAAATGTCTCTATACGGATTAGATAGAAAAACATCTTCGCCACTTAGATAAAAAACTGAAGATTAAAGAGACTTTGCCTCTCGATTCAATTCAGTGAACAATAAAAGAAGTTTTGGGTTCAAAGTTCTATGTTCAACGTCTCCTCTTAATGGAAAGCGGATAGTGAGCCTTCTTTCACATTAGATGCCCCTTTCCTGCCCTCCTGTTTATCATCCATGGGCAATAGATCGTGTAACATCAAAGTTAACCGTAGATAAATCATCTGGTGATAGATATTTACTTGCGTCCAATATCTCTATTCCTATCACATTACCATCTTTATCATAGTCCATGATAATCCCTTCTTTTATCTCATCACTCTCTTGATAGGTTGTTTCTTTAAACCTTATGTATAAGGCATCAACTTGTTCATCATATCTCACTCTCACAATTACCTCCAGTATTTTTTTATTTTTGATGTCCAGTATACAGTTATTACAATCTTGATCCCCCCGTTCTTCATAAATAACCCGGAGTAAACCTTCCATACCCTCCCGTTTTAGTTTGTCCTGGGCGATTTTTCTTCCTTTTTTGCAGAAAAGTAATTGCCCAGGGGATTCGAGAACATGTAGCACATCCTCAAAATCTATATTCCTTTCCCGTATTTGAGATTTTGTCATTATGACCCGAAACTCTCCCAGAACAATCGAAGGGCATCTTCTTTAGGTTTCTCTACCTCAAGGAATTCCTCCTTAAAGAAATGGACTATTTTGAGGATCTTTGATATTCCAGAGTCCGGTAAGTCCCGGATTTCGTTCAATAAACGCTGTTCATCCTCAGATCTTGACCTTTTAGTCATATAGACCTCTTCGCTTTTGGTTTCCTAATTTTAATGGACTCGTAAAAAAGTCCACGCAGTGTCATTCTGAGGAGCGGAGCGACGAAGAATCTCAATGATATTAGATTCTTCGCTATCCCCTTCGTTGTACTCAGGGCTTCGGCTCACCAGAATGACAAAAGAGTATTTTTCAAACTTTTTACGAGTTCATAAATTTTAATAAAGCTCATATTCTAGAAATTTTGCTTCTTTGTCAATAGGATAGGTTCAACGTTCTCTTTTTAGTGAATAGTGAACAATAAAAGAGGTTTTGGGTGTTGAGTGTTGGGTTTTGGGTGAATAAAAATAGTCGAGAGTCGAGAAAGACGATTTAGATTAAAGATACAAGAATCATTGCTTTAAGATTACTCATGATTTATAAATATTATCATGATGGTCGAAATCAAGCAGTGTTACTACCTCTTCTCCTTCGTTGATTTCATATATCAATACAAAAGAACCACCTATAGAACCCTACGCTTGTTTTGTAACGGCTTTCTTAATGGCTTAAAATGGTAAGGATCATCAAGAATATCTTGTACTTTCCTATCAATTATTCGAAGCATTTCCTTGTCTTTTTTTTGGAGTTTCTTAAACTTTTTATCCATCTTCTCTTTAATGGCAAGCCTATACACTACTTCAGACCGTATCTTTTCCCGAAATCTTCAACTATGATTGACTCTTCGAGGTCTATGTCTTTCATCCGTAAAATAAAATCATCACGTAATTCAGGGTCTTCCATAAGACTCTTTTTGATCTCAGCCACATCACGTTGTAAATCAACAACTTTTCTATAAATCGCTTCAAGGCTAATATTCTTCATTGATCCAACCCCTATTAATATTCTAATAACATATTTAGCGGAATAATGAAATCCTAGTGCTGGGTTCTATGTTCTATGTTCAAAGTTCTATGTTAAAAAATGTTCTAGGTTCAAGGT
This sequence comes from Thermodesulfobacteriota bacterium, assembly GCA_034716155.1. Lineage (GTDB taxonomy): Bacteria > Desulfobacterota > Desulfomonilia > UBA1062 > UBA1062 > JAGGYK01. The sequence continues at coordinate 9,034 of JAYEFR010000076.1, read as the reverse complement.
TCTAAGCGGATAAGACAGTTGTGAGTCGAGAGAAAGAAGGTACTTTAGTCACGTTAACACAGAGGGCATTCAATATTAACCAAATTTTTCCATTACCTTCCCATGAGGGGTTCTCTTTAGACGCTTGCCAAGTCGAGCTTTTAATTCCTTTTTGAATTCTTCTCTTAAATCCAAGCTCGTATCTGGATCGCCCCAAATTTCTAATATTTTTTGCTCTATTAAATTTTCAAGATCATCAACAGTTAATTGATTAAGGCTCCTCATCTTTTTGCCCCTTATCTTAAACCTTACTTTTAGTATACAAAAACGTTGTCACATTGTTACCAAATATGCAACATGCAATTCAAAATTCCAGGCGGATAAGAATGATGAACTCGCAAAAAGTTGTCACTCCGGTGAAAACTTGAGTCCAGATGATCTGCAACTACTTGAAAATGTCGTCAAAATATAAACAACATGCTATTTCGATTGAAGCGAAGCAATCTCTAAGCGCCAGCAATCCCTGGGATTGCCACGTCGGCCTAAAAACCTCCTCGCAATGACAGCCAAACAATTATGCAAAGGTCTCTTTGCCTCTAGATTTAGAAAATCTGCTTTTTTTATACCATTCAATTGTGTTTTTAAGGCCATCTTCGAATTTTGTGGCGGCCTTAAACCCAAATTCTTTAAATGCCCTTGTTGTGTCCAGCATCCTTCGCGGTTGGCCATCGGGCCTTGTGCTGTCCCATATAATACGGCCATTAAACCCTGTGAGTTTAACAATCAGCTCCACAAGGTCTTTGATGGATATTTCAAAGCCTGCCCCGATGTTAACAGGCTCACTTTTGTTGTATTTCTCTGTCGCCATAAGGATGGCCTCGGCACAATCTTCTACATATAGAAATTCACGGGTGGCCTTTCCACTGCCCCATATCACGATCTCTTTTTCATTATTTTCAATTGCATCAACACACTTTTTAATAAGGGCCGGGATCACATGAGAGGATTCAGGGCTGAAATTGTCTTTCGGGCCATAGAGGTTTACAGGTAAAAGGAATATTGAGTTAAAGCCATATTGCTGCCTGTAGGCCTGAGACTGCACGAGCATCATCTTTTTTGCAAGACCATAAGGGGCGTTGGTTTCTTCAGGATAGCCGCTCCATAAATCGTCTTCTTTAAAAGGAACCCGAGTAAATTTGGGGTATGCGCAGATGGTCCCGAGGGCCACGATCTTTTCAACCCGGGCCAACCTCCCCTGTTCCATCATCTGGACGCCCATCATGAGATTGTCATAAAACAGGGTTGCAGGATTTTCTTGATTGTATCCTATTCCGCCAACCCCGGCAGCGAGATGAATAACAATATCCGGCCTGGTATCTTTGTATAATTTTGTTACATCATTATTGTTGGTGAGATTATATTCTTTGCTGCGGGGGACAAAGATATTTTTTGGGGTTTTTCGCGCAAGTCTTTCAACCACAACAGACCCCAGGAAACCAGCTCCGCCTGTGACGAGGATATTTTTATTATTCCAGAAATTCATTTTTTATTTTTTGCCTCACGATTTCTTCAAGATTACTCAAGATTTAAAAAAACCACTTAAAATTTGAAAATATCGATAAGATACTCATCAAAAAATCCATTGCCAACAATTACTACCACCTCTCTGTCTTTTGACCTCTTAAAAAATCAGGGGTGATCTAGTGGTAATCGTGAAGCTAATTTTCTTTTGCCTCTCGATTTCTTCAAGATTACTCAAGATTTAAAAAACCTCTTAAAAATTGAAAATATCGATAAGATACTCATCAAAAAATCCATTGCCAACAATTACTACCACCTCTCTGTCTTTTGACCTCTTAAAAAATCAGGGGTGATCTAGTGGTAATCGTGAAGCTGATTTTCTTTTGCCTCTCGATTTCTTCAAGATTACTCAAGATTTAAAAAACCTCTTAAAAATTGAAAATATCGATAAGGATAGTTTCTCAAAAAGTCACTGAATATGTCATTGTGCAAAGCTCTCAAAAAAATCAGTTGAATCTAGTAGTAAAAAGTGAAGCTGATTCTTTAATCTTTGTTTCACTCAAAACTCAACACTCAAAACCCAAAACTTCTTCATCCCCAAAACCATATCAATAGTATCTATAGTACCTTTTCTCAGGTATTTCGCCTTTATTGAGCACGAGGCCGATAAGATTTCGATTCTCAAGGAGCATGATGGCCTTTTTGATCTCGGTTTTTTGTGTCTTCCCGGCTTCAACAACCAAAATGACCCCATCCACATACTTGGATAAGATCAATGAATCTGAACTCTCGATCACAGGGGGGGCATCAAATATTACATACCGATCAGAATACCTTCCCTTCATTCCCTTAACCAAATTTTCCATCCTGGGTGAGCTCACCACCTCAGATGAGTTATCTATACTTGTATGCCCTGGTAAAAACAGGAATTTATCAATCCCAGGTCTTATAAAAAGCTCTTGAAGAGGGACATCATGGAGTAGGTAATCAGATAAACCTGCCTGGGGGCTGATGCCAAATAGAGAATGCAGGGATGGATTCCTTAAATCAGCATCCACCAGTAAGACTGTATTGGCTACCTCCTTAGCCAGGCTGATAGCCAGGTTGGCGGCTGTGAGACTCTTCCCTTCACCCTTAAAGGCGCTGGTAACCAGAATGGTATTCAACCCCTCATTTTTGGTCTTTTCCAGAATTTTGGTCTTGATAATCTTATACTGATCCGAGATAAAACTGCTGCCGAAATAGGACATCAGCCTGTTATCTCTTAATATATCCTCCCTGGCCTTGATGACCGTGCTTTTTTGATGATCTGATTCTTTAGGCAGGGTCGGTTCTATGTCCGGCTTCTGAGGCTGAGGTTGTGGCTTAATTGGACCGGGCGGCTGTACAGGTTGATCTTTAACTGGAATATGGTTGTTATCCTGATTTTTGGGGTGTTCTTTTTGTGCCTTTTCTAAGGCCTTTGAAATGTCTTCCATCGTTATATATCGCTCCTAAAAGATTGTAGGGCCGGGCCGATGAGGGCATCTTCATTAACATCCCCCTGACCCCCTTCAAAGGGGGAATTCCTGCGTTGTAGTGCCCGTTCCCCGAACGGGCCGATGAGGGCCTGTCTGCATATTCATTGCAAGGAGGTTTTTAGGCCGGCGTGGCAATCCCATTGGTTGCAAGCAATTTTGAGATTGCTTCGCTTCGCTCGCAATGACAATATGGGCATTACGCTCCTCGCAATGACAGAGTAAATAATTATGCAGATGTCCCATCGTGCCTCCATATATCTATCCTATATGTCTCAAAACCTTAAACCAGAGAATGTCCAGGGGTGTATAAAATAAGTGCACAGCCAAAACAGCAAGGCCAAGGCATGCCCCAAGGACAATAAGGGCTATTATGATTTTCTGTTTATTCCTTTTTGCATCTAAACCCGTCGCAATATAGGGTATCACTGCCAGCACTGGTTTGTTGGTCAACTCTATAAGCTCCGCCTCAGACCGTATGGAATCATCGACAAATTCCCTCAGCGATGCAGACCCGACGCCGGCTCCTAATCCAAGGATAAGACCAATAAAGACAATTACCAACTTATCAGGCTTATAAGGTTTTTCCGGATATATGGCAGGGTCGATAATGGTAAACTTCTGTCCCTTTTGACTCTTTTCCATTGCCTCTGCTGTCTTTGCCTCCATGAGTTTGTTCAAGGTCTTCTGATATCGGTCTCTGGCATTTTCATAATCTCTGGTCAGCAATCGATATTCCTTTTCGATTTGAGGGGCCAATTCAAGTCGCTTAAGATAAATATTCAGACCGGCCCTTGCCTTTTCTTTTGCCTTTTTTAAGTTTTCCAGATCTATATCTGCTGTAGCAATCTGTGTTTGAAGACTGATGTAGGCAGGATTTGTGGGTTTTACTGATGTTTTTTCCGGACCAGGGCCTTGCTTTATGAGAGAGTCAATCTCTTTTTCAAGGGCGGCTATCGACCTCTTTAGTTTTATAATATCAGGATGCTTGGAAGATAGTGTAACCTCTTTTGATGCCAGATCCGCCTTTATCTTCTCTAATTCATCCCGCTTTATCTCTATCCTTTCCTTAAAACCAACCTCTTTTTCTAAGGCTTCAATCTCTCTTTTTGTCTTAATAACATCAGGGTGTTTATCTGAGAAGGATGCCTTGAGGGAGAGGTACTTGGTATTCAGATATTCCAGACGCTGTTCGGCATCGGAATATGATCCTTCTGATGTTTCAATACCTGGCAGGCCAGGATCAATGTTTGCCAATTGAGTCTTTAAATACACCTTTCTCTCTTTGATACCCTGGATCTGTTGATCAATATTAGAGAGATTCTGTTCGAGACGCTGGATCATCTGGGAATTCACCTGGGACATCTCCGGCAAGGATTGCATATGCCTGGATTTAAAATCCGCGATCTTTCCTTCAAGCTGATCGATATGTTCTCCCAGATCCTTGAGCTCAGACTCAATAAAGGCAGAGGTGGTTTTGGCCATTTCCTCCCTGGCCTTTAGATTCTGCTCTAAATAGAGGGAAGCCAGTTCATTGGTCACCTTCTGAACCTTGCCCGGATTCTTGCCTTCATATGAAAGATTAAACGCTACGGTTCCCCTGGATGACCTGGTCCTCACCTTTGAACTGATCGTTTTGAGATTTATATCACCCCGCATTATCTCGATAATCTCCCCAGTGGTCGCTTTACCACGGATGTCACTATAAAGATTGAAGCGCTCGATGATCTCTAAGAGCTTGGTGCGGCTCATGACCTGCTGGGTAATAGTCTTTATGGCCTCCTCAACAATCGTGGTCACTGTAGAACGGACAAACTCTGAAGGGATCTGCTGGCCTTCCACCAGGATTGTACAGCTCGATCTATATATGGGGGGAAGTGTATAGGCGACTATGGCTGCACCGATAACAACAGCAATAAAGGGTATGATTATATAATACTTACGCCTCATTACAAGGCTGATGTAATCGCTTATGTTTGGTGTTTTAGTATCCATGGTTAGACTATTATACGGCAGTTAACAATATTTTCTATAGGTTTTTTAGTGAATAGTGAATAGTAAAAGAAGTGCTGAGTGATTAAAGACAGTCGACAGTCGAGAGTCGAGAGTCGAGAGTCGGAAAAGATAATCGTGAGTTGAGAGTCAAGAGTCGAAGAAGATAAAAGAATCTTTGCCTCTCGATTACTTCAAGATTACTCAAGATTTAAAAAACCTCTTAAAATTTGAAAAGATCGATAAGGATAGTTTCTCAAAAGGTCACTGAATATGTCATTGCGAGGAGGTTTTCAGGCCGACGTGGCAATCCCATTGGTTGCAGGAAATTCTGAGATTCTTCACTCCGCTCAGACCCCACACTTTGTGTGGGTCCCCAGTTTGTCTTCGTTTCGCTTACGCTCCTCGCAATGACATAATGGATATTACGCTTCCTGCAATAACAATATGGATATTATGCAAAGCTCTCAAAAAAATCAGTTGAATCCAGTGGTAATCGTGAAGCTGATTGTCTTTCGCCTCTCGATTTCTTCAAGATTACTCAAGATTTAAAAAACCTCTTAAAAATTGAAAACCTATCGATAAGATACTCATCAAGAAATCTATTGCCGAAAAATTACTATCACCTCTCTGTCTCTTGATCCCTTAAAAATCAGTTGAATCTAGTGGTAAAAAGTGAAGCTGATT
>JAYEFR010000076.1:0-3238 GCA_034716155.1 Thermodesulfobacteriota bacterium | reverse complement strand
TTAAAAATTGAAAACCTATCGATAAGATACTCATCAAGAAATCTATTGCCGAAAAATTACTATCACCTCTCTGTCTCTTGATCCCTTAAAAATCAGTTGAATCTAGTGGTAAAAAGTGAAGCTGATTTTCTTTAATCTTTGTTTCACTCAAAACTCAAAACTTTATAAGAGTCTTTCCAGATAGGTTGTAATCTGTATAAAGACAACGTTCCTTCCAGCCCTTGTGTTATCATAATGGTCTTTTGATTTACTATGAGAATATGATACCATGGCCGTTGTCTTGCTCAGGATTTGATAAGACAGAGAAGAGCTGAGAGAATAAAAATCCGCATCTGTATGTCTATAATCACTATCCGACTTGGAAGAAGACCAGGAGCCTGATAATGCCCCGTTCAAACGCCTGGTGAGCCTGTAATTGAAATTCATACTCGCCAGAGTTCTCTCAACTGTCTCGTATCTCCCTGATGAGGCAATATCCCTGCTCAGCCCGGCTGAGACAGATCCCCTTTTAAATGATCGCACAAGGGATATGGAGCCTATGCCACCCCAGTTTTTATCCGTCCACTTTTTCTCGGTTTTGTCCGGCATTATTTGGTAATAATCTGAAATCGTTCGGCGCGCGCCGGCCCACAAGTTTGTGCTCCACTTCGGGCCTAATAAGAAATTAAAGCCTGAATACAGGCTGTAGTTTACCGTATTGTCAGATGTCTTTTTATAATCAGTGCGGGCATATCCACTGTTGATAAAAAAGGTTGAACCCTTATTTGATATTACATGGCTACAAACCAGCCCGCCGTTATAGCTGTCATAATCAGAATAGTCGTCATAACCGAGATAAGATGGCTCATCATACCTGACCCCTGAGTAGCCGGAATTGAGGCTGATGCTGTCAGCCTCGGATATCTTCCAGACAAGCCCTGGTTGAAACCTTGCGGCCTTCCTCTCCACTGTATGCTCGTAGCGCAGGCCCGTCTCTTCGAGCTCGCTTTCCGTAGTAATATCCCTGACATAAGAGCCCTTCGCATTTATGGTGAACAGTGGTGAGGGAGTGTAGTCAAATGTCAGATTGTAGCGCTGATCAGTCCTGTTAAGATGATGTTTCTCGGAATATCTTTTAACACCAGCGGAAGCGCCTGCTCCTATCCGGGACTTTTCCCCTTGCCTGCTAATGTCCAGAGAAGGGATGATGGTTGTAATATAGTCATCGATCTTATTTCTTTGAGTAAAATCTATGTTATCATTATAGGTTTCTCTTACAGAAAGCCCAGGAGTCAACTTAATCTCACCTGATATAGCAGTGGTCACGCTTGTAAGGACGATCAGGGCGAGAAACCATAAGATTAATAACTCATATCTGAAGGGACGCATTTTCATTGTTTGTTGAACACCCCCCTAACCCCCCTCGATGGGGGAATACATAATGGGCGAGGAGAAAATCCCCCTTTGAAGAGGTTTCAAGAGAAAATCCCCCTTTGAAGGGGGCCAGGGGGATGTTATCGAAATGTAACACCCCATTCGCACCCATAGGGAATAAATAATGATAGGGAATAAATAATGGACGATTCAAATTCCATGCTCATCAACGAACTACAATAATGTCACCATCTTTCAGCCATATATTTTGTTCTATGGCCTTACCTTTTTTTACCTTGCCATAATTAAAAGGGATCTTTATCCCCCCTTTATTGTCATGCCTGAGAATCACGATATCTTTCTCGTCAGCAAAGGGGGTCAGCCCACCTGCCATGGCCAGTGCCTGCATAACATTAATCTTTCTCCCGATCCTGTACTCGCCCGATTTGGCGACACCACCAACCACATAGATCTTTATACTATTTATCTGCACTACCATCACGGTGACCACAGCATCCGGCACATATTCACTGATACGCTTTTTAACTTCCTTCTCCAAAGACGCCACACTACGGCCTCCTGCGTCAACCTCCCCTATAAGGGGGAAAGACACCTTGCCGTCAGGCCTTACAACAACCTGCTTGGTCAGGTCAGGATCTTTCCAGACAGAGATCTCCAGGACATCTTCCGGCCCAATAAGATAAGGGCCGTCCTTTTCATCTGCGCTCAGTGTTGATGCGCTAAAGAGCAGCACTCCAACTGCCGCCAAACACAACCATAACCATTTTTTGCAGTGATTTTTACTATTCAAAAGGACCTCCTTTTATTGCGTAATAATTAAGTAGTAATTGATGAGATTGCTTCGTCGGCCTAAAACCCTCCTCGCAATGACAATATGGGTATTATGCAAAGGTCTGGCAAAAATTCTTTTATCTTTAATCTTTTTTGACTCACGACTCCTGACTCTTGACTCTCGACTATTTTTATTCACCCAACACTCAAAACCCAGCACCTCTTTTACTTTTAACATAGCTCCGCCATCTTGGGTGAACCCTACCGCCCAATGTAGTTGCCATAAATTATCATACAGCATCATCTAACCATTCGGATATTACTTACCTAAATATAAATCCAGGTGCAATTATGTTTAAATCTCAGGTGCTTATCCCATTCACAACTTAGTTATGTCAGTAATCTCCCACCCCACTAACTTACATCTTGAAGTAAAGCAAGGCCTTTTCTGCCTTGCTGTAGCCATGGGCAATATTTGTGCCAATGTATCCAAGATGGCGCCAAAAGGAAATATTTATAATGATGTTAAGGAATTATATAGTCGAAGGCATCGCAGAAAGGTCGGTGAAGATAGAAAAAGGAAACATTTTTCCCATTTATGGAACTCCATTTCCATAACTGTCGACATATTTTACACTTTTAGAAATCAGTTGAATCCAGTGGTAAAAAGTGAAGCTGATTGTCTTTTGCCTCTCGATTACTTCAAGATTACTCAAGATTTTAAAAACCTCTTAAAATTTGAAAATTTATCAATAAAATACTTATAAAGAAATCCATTGCCAATAATTACTATCACTTCTCTGTCTTTTGACCTTTTAAAAAATCAGGGGGGATCTAGTGGTAAAAAGTGAAGCTGATTGTCTTTTGCCTCGAGATTCCCTTCAGCAGACATTAACCAAGATCAAGTAACAGCTAACTTTTTCTCGTTTTGAATGATAATCTTAGGGTCTTTATTTCCAGGAGGCACAGGCAGTCCCATTTCTTTTAATAAATTGATATGCTCTTTCATCCCCCACTTTGCCTTATACAAGCAATCTTCAATAGAATGCCCTATGCCCGTAAAACCCTCCAGGTCAGGAGAATAAAAGCCGAA
>JAYEFR010000075.1:0-18607 GCA_034716155.1 Thermodesulfobacteriota bacterium | reverse complement strand
GGCTTTTATATCTTTAAAGATGGAATTACATTGGAGATCAAACCCCATAGGAAAAGTGCATAACAACCTGCCATTCTTCAGAGAATTGGCCTATAAAAAATTTACACAAAAAAGTTGACAGTACCACTCTAAATCCGAAATACTAAACAAATCTAAATGACCGGAATAAGGAATTCAAAACATATGAAAGCAACTGAAACTTATGAAAATCTTTAGGTGCATAATGGAAAAGGCGAAATAAGCTTTGATATTGTGATCTTGAATTTTGATATTGTTTAGGGTTTAGAAATTAGGATTTAGAATTTTTCTACATTTAATACGGGAATAACATCTATTCCCATGCTTTCCATCCGCCTTGGCGAATGTCTGCCCCGCAGGAGAAAGTAACAATGGCATCACTATCCTTGATCTTAATAACCTATGATTGTATACTACAGCAAAATCATATCTGAATCCAGATTGGGAGATTGCCAGATGAGGGAATGTAATGTTCAGAAAAATAAACAGAGCTGTAATTGTACGTACGAGCCGTGCAGTAGAAAAGGTATATGCTGTGAGTGCATAAAGTTTCACTGGGCCCTTGGGGAACTGCCTGCCTGTTTTTTCCCTGATGATGTGGAACAGACCTATGATCGAACGATTGAAAGGTTTATAAAGACCTATCAGGAAAGGGGCAGGTGGTGGTAGGTAACATCTATCTATTTTGGGGGCGTATTTAAATGGACCCATATCTAGCCAGACAGACTATGGTAGAGGAACAAATAAAGACCAGGGGTCTTACAACCCCAAGTATACTTGAGGCCTTTTTAGAGGTGCCAAGGCACCTCTTTGTGGATGAACACCTGAAATACAAGGCATATGATGACTGTCCCCTAACCATTGGCTATGGCCAGACCATATCACAACCATATATTGTAGCACTCATGACTGATGCCTTAAATGCTCAGCCGTATCATAAGATCTTAGAGATAGGCACGGGCTCTGGCTATCAATCAGCTATATTATCGAAACTTTGCGCAGATGTATATTCCATCGAGCGTATAGCAGCCCTTGCCTCAAGGGCAAGAAAGATTTTAGATGAACTTGGTTATTTCAACATCCATACTATAATTGGGGATGGCACAAAGGGTCTTGATAATAAAGCCCCTTACGACGGCATCGTGGTAACTGCCGGAGCCCCTTATATGCCGGAAAAGCTTGTAGAACAACTAAAAGTAGGTGGCCGCTTAATAATCCCGGTAGGCGATCAGAATATTCAAGACCTCAGGTGCATTACAAAGACAGAAGATGATATTATAGAGAAGTCATTGGGAGGCTGCAGATTCGTAAAACTCATAGGGGAACAGGGGTGGGAAGAATAGACTTCTCTTCCCTGCTCATACTAGATACTATATGAACCGTCTTGCCTGCGTGGCAGGCACAACCAAGCGTGAAAACATGCCTGGGATGGGAGAACATCCATCCCTGAAAACTGACCCCTGATCCCCGACCCCTGTTTTCATATAAACCTCCCTGCAGCAAGCTGCAGGGTATTGCCAAGTTAAAAGGAATACCTTCCGGCAGTCCTCTCCTATTCCGGCATAAGCAGAGACTCAATACGCTTCATGAATGATCCAAGCATACCTGCAGACTCAGGAGATCCATCGACCCTTATCTCACCATCTCCCATTGCCTTAACCGTATCCTTTCCCTCTGCCATAACAGCATAAGCGCCATCTATACCCTGGAACATCATATGAATAAACGGGGCCTTTTTTGTATATATACCGTGGCCTGATTTTGTCTTACCGGCCTTGACTCTCAGGTAAGCAGCAGGACCCTCAGGCTGGACGGATAGCTGGAATATCCTGTCCGGCATCTTTGCAGTCCATGCCATCATATCCTCGTCTCCACCCTTGTTAAGCTGGCTTAAGGCACTTGTGACCATATACATAAGAAGCTTTATCTTAAATTCTCTCTTCTTCGGAGCCTTGGGATTCTTGTTTGGCATAAGTAAGGTAAGGTTCAAAAACAGAGGGACAAGCCTCAGCAATAATCTTATATGTCTAAGCCCCTTAACAGAAGGCACTACTGTCTTTCCTGTAAACATGCCATTCATGCCTTCTACACTTTTAAAGCTAATGGTGACAGTAGGATTTGAATGTATACCCTGCTTTACATCCAGATTCCCACCACTAAATTCGAGATAAGCGCCTTTATCACTGTCTTTTACTGCAAACTGAACTATGCCATCCACACCCTTCGAAGACCCTTTCTCCTCATAAATTACCTTAAAAAGTGGCAATACCGACCTTAAAATAATCCTATTTGTTAATTCTACTTTGTCAGCCATATTAAATCTCCCATTTAGGTCTCATCTTCCCAGTCTTCATCTTCCTCTATTTTCTTACCCATCATTTCGCTGATAGTCTCGACAATACCATCAGAGTCTATCTTATAATAATTGTATAGATCTTCCGGGTAACCAACAATGGAATATACGTCCGGCAGACCTAATTCCTTAAAGACACATGCCTTCCCGCTTTCAACAATCACCTCCCCGACCGCACTGCCTAACCCACCAAAGACATTATGCTCTTCTACTGTAACTATCCTCTTTGTCTCTTCTACTGCCTTGAGAATAACATCCTTATCAATGGGTTTTATCGTATGCATATTGATCACCCTGACACTCAGGCCCTCTTGCTCCAAGACCTTGGCAGCACGCACAGCATGTAATACAGTGACACCACAGCAGATGATCGTTATATCATTACCATCATTTATTGTTTCAGCCTTTCCTATCTCAAAGCCATAATCTTGGGTGGTGTGGACATTGGGTTCAAACCCCCGTCCGATCCTGATATACACAGGGCCCGGCCATTCCATTGCAGCCGCAACAGCATTCCCCGTCTCAATACCATCAGCAGGGACAATCACCGTCATATTTGCAAACGAACGTGTAATCGCTATATCCTCAGTGCAATGATGCGTAGAGCCTGCCTGGCCAAAAGATATGCCTGCATGCGTTGCAATGATCTTTACATCCAGGTTCTGATAGCAGATATCCGTCCTCACCTGTTCAGCACTGCGGAGTGCTGTAAAGACCGCAAATGTAGAGACAACAGGCCTCAACCCTGCCTGAGCCATACCGGCAGCCATTCCAAACATGGTATTTTCTGCAATTCCCACATTAAAAAACCTGTCAGGAAACTTCTCTCCAAACCTTCCTATCTTGGTAGATTTGGCCAGATCCGCTGTTATTGCAACAAGATCCGGATATTTATCTCCAAGCTGACAAAGGACATCCCCGTAAATCTCGGCTTGAGTAAGTTTATCAGCCTCTTCTATTGACCATGTCATTCCTTCAGCCATAATATCCTCCTTATCCTAATATCTTTTGATAATAGCTATCGATAGACTTTACCGCCGTGTCTACCATATCTGAATTGATCCCACCATAATGCCACTTGTAATCATTCTCCATGAAATCCACACACTTGCCCTTTATGGTATCACAAATGATCATGGTGGGCTTTCCCTTTGTTGCCCTGGCCTTTTCTATAGCATCTCCTATCTGTGTAAAGTCATGACCATCTATCCTGAGGGCCTCCCACCCAAAGACCCTGAATTTTTCCTCAAGGGGCTCCAGGGTTGTAATCTCTTCCGTAGGGCCGTCTATCATGAGCTTATTACGGTCCACAAACCCAGTTAGATTATCCAGCTTATGGTGTGCCACTATTGCGGCAGACTCCCATACGCTGCCTTCACAACATTCGCCATCGCCAAGCATCACATAAGTATGCCAGCTCTTCCCTTTTAACCTGGCCCCTAGAGCCAGACCAAGGGCGATGGCCAGCCCATGGCCCAGAGACCCTGTGGATGCATCGCACCCGGGCACCTTGAGAGAATCCAGATGCATACCAAATGGGGAACCTGTCTTGTTGAAATCCTTTAGAAGTGTTTTATCAAAATACCCCTTGTCCCCAAGGATGGCTGCCCAGCCAATACCCCCATGACCCTTGCTCAAAATCATGCGATCCCTGTCTTCCCAGTGGGCTCTGCTCGGGTCAATATTGAGATACTTGTAGTAGAGAGCCACCAAAACATCTGTCTCACTCAGGGACCCTCCTATGTGCCCTCCACCAGCAGAATATGTAATCTCTACAATCCGCTTCCGGATCTCCTGTGACTTCTTGTGCAATTCCTTAATCTCTTCTTGCGTTAACGGCATAATATCCCTCCCTTCCCGATAATAAGATTAAAAAATAATAATCTTTTCATATAATTATGTACTGATACTGTGGTTATCGCCCTTCATTATCTTCTTACAGATATGCATGGTCGCATCTATGATACGTTCCGGATCGGCATGACCTTCCATAAATACATCCATCCTCAACCTTAAGTATAATGAGATTTGAGAGAAAGTAAAGGCCATAAGATGATTATCTAGAAAAAAAGCGGTTGCGTCTACATCAATATCTTCATCTATAAGCCCTTTATCTATACCATCTTCTATAATTTGTTTAAAAAAATCGCTGCCTACCTTCTCAATGGGATGTGCATATCTCTTTGCAAAATGATCCATACCTCCTGATAAAAGGTTCATATAGATGTTCAAATAGTATGGTTTTTCCTTCGCAAACTCCACAGGCACTTCAAAGACGAGCCTGATCTTGGCAAAAGAGCCAAGACCGGTCTCCATAACGCTGTCAAACTTCATCCTTAACATGGAGATGCCATTGTTAAGGGTTTCTGAAAACAGGTCTTCCTTGCTTTTGAAATATCTGTACATAGCACCTATTGATATGCCTGCGTTTGATGCTATGGTATTAATGTTTGCCTTATGAAATCCGTGTGTTGCGAATTCCTTGGCAGCAACATCGAGAATCATAACCTGCTTTTCTTTAGAAATACGTCTAAATGTATCCTTTGACAACAGGCCTCCTCTTGTTAGTGAGCAATTACTCACTCTCTACAAAACCCCATCTTATAAGTCAAGGACAATCTAGTTGGGAATTCGCATGTAAATATTGTTTTTTAGATATGTGTATGATAGGAGACCACAATCTAAAATAATTGGAAGGGAAGGGAATATCTTATGGAAAACAAGGACAAGAAGCAAGAAGAGGTGCAAAGACAACTAAAGGAAAGACTCTCTAAGATCAAGAATACTATAATGATTATGAGTGGCAAGGGTGGAGTGGGAAAATCTACGATCTCAGCAAACCTTGCCTTAAGTCTTGCAAAGGAAGGGTTCAGTGTTGGTATACTAGACGCTGATATACATGGCCCTGATACCCCTAAGGTGCTGGGGATTGAAGAAGAAAGACTACTTGGTGATGAGGATGGCGGTATACGGCCTGTTACGGCCTTTGGCAACTTGAAGGTGGTTTCTGTAGGTTATCTTCTGGAAAGCAAAGACACCCCGGTAATATGGCGTGGGCCTATGAAACATGGAGTGATAAGCCAATTTCTTAAAGATGTAAACTGGGGAGAGCTGGACTTCTTGCTAGTTGACCTACCACCAGGCACCGGAGATGAACCCCTGTCAATTGCTCAGCTTATAAAGAACACTCAAGGCGTGAGCGCCCCTCACTCTATAATCGTTACAACCCCTCAGGATGTAGCCTTATTAGACTCAAGAAAGAGTGTGGAGTTTGCCAAGACCCTGGATCTGCAAATTCTAGGCATCATAGAGAATATGAGCGGATTTAAGTGCCCATACTGTGGTAAGGCTATAGACCTGTTTAAGGTAGGTGGCGGTAAAAAGGCGGCAGATGATCTTAATGTGCCGTTTCTGGGCGCAATTCCAATAGATGCCCAGATTGTCAAGGACACTGACGCCGGCAAACCTTTTGCGGCCAGGAATGATAACTCTGAGGCAAATACCTCCTTCAGAGAGATCACAGCTCATATACTGAAAAGTGTATAATTCGCCTGTCTAAAGCAGATAGGCTCTTATAAAAAATAGCCGGGAAACCAATGCGTACATACTTCGAATGTGTGGGGTGTTTAGTAAAGCAGGCAATAGAGATTGCCCAGACAAATCTTAAAGAAGACACTCGTGAAGGATTTATCCGAGAGGTGCTAAGACAGCTATCTACCTTTGACTATTCAAATCCCCCCCCGATTATGGCCCTTGAGATGTATGGTAAGATAAGACAAATGGCTAAGATAAATGACCCATATGCACAGATAAAAAGATTCTACAATAATAAGGCGTTGAGTCTTT
Source organism: Thermodesulfobacteriota bacterium (assembly GCA_034716155.1). GTDB lineage: Bacteria > Desulfobacterota > Desulfomonilia > UBA1062 > UBA1062 > JAGGYK01. Next base: position 12,390 of record JAYEFR010000075.1, on the reverse strand, counting down.
ATCCTGAATTAAAAACACTGGTTAAATCCTCTGGCGATCCCCTTGACACAGCCATGCGTATTGCTGTTGCAGGTAACATTATAGATTTTGGCTCAGGGAACAAGAAAGATATCGCAGTAGAGGAGGTCATACAAAATGCCCTTAATTCCCCATTCACCATAGATGATAGAGGCTGGCTTAAAGAGACCCTAAAAGATGCTTCCTCCATACTTTACCTGGGGGATAACGCAGGTGAGATTGGTTTTGACAAGATATTTATTGAAGAATTGGACCCATCCAGGGTAACCTTTGCTACAAGGGATGAACCTATAATAAATGATGCTACTATTAAAGATGCCAAAGAAGTAGGCCTAACAGATATCTGCAGGGTCATATCCAGCGGATCCAATGCCCCGGGTACACCGCTAAACATCTGCAGTGAGGAGTTTAGAGATTTGTTTTATTCATCAGATCTGGTTATATCAAAGGGCCAGGGCAATTTCGAGACACTCTCTGCCCCTCCAAGAGAACTCTTCTTTCTCTTAATGATAAAGTGCCCTGTAATCGCAAGAGAAATAGGTGCTCCTGTAGGAAGTTTTATAGCCATGAAACAAGGAAGCCCTAAAACCAGATAGCCTGTCCCATTTTTTGTTTTCAATAATACATTTTCCTGGTATAAGATCATATATTATGATTTGGTTTATTTTGTTTATACCTTTGGGGTTGTATATAAGTCTGAGTATCTTTTCTGATGCGAATATCCCAACACTTGGTGCTACTCTTTTGACAGTAATTATATTCCTTATTATAGAATTAAGGCAACTATCCCATGATCGTAAGCGAACCAAGGCTATTTTATTGGTAATGTTATTGATACTAATATCTTTGTGTGTAAATGTGGTAATGGTGTTGATATAAAAAGAAGGTTTTACTTGTTATCTTCCTGGTAAAAGAAGTCATATACTTGAGCGACCTTTATCCCCTGAATGGAGAAATATAATTCATCTCCTTTTTCTATCCCTTTTACCTCTGCAACCCCGGACTCCCGGGCCTGAAAAATTTTTGTGGTGCCAAAATCAAAAACAGGTAACCTCTGGGTAGTGCACGCCCATATCGTACCATCCACTCCTATAGTAGATACGATATATTCTCCTTGTTTCATCCATTTTCTAAAGCCCTGAAACTCCACTCACCTACCTCCCTGTATCAATCTTTACGCACCTTCCATGCTATGACGCCTTCTTATACCTTCTTATATACTTATCGACTAACCGTGCGATGATCTTTATATTTATATGAAAAATACTTGGCAGGGATCAGGGGTCGGTTTTCGGGATGGCTATTTCCCGAGTATGTTTTTATGCCTTCCGCCTTTGGCAGATAAGGTTATCTATTTATCTCTTATATCCTTATAGAGCTTATAGTCCAGGCTATCCACTAACGCCATCCACGATGCCTCTATTATATTAGAAGACACTCCGACGGTATTCCAGTTGTCCTTCTTATCCCCTGATTCTATCAAGACCCTCACAACCGATTCGGTTCCTTTAGTAGAGGCTATAACTCGTACCTTATAATCTATAAGCCTCACATCCTCAATCCTGGGATAAAACTTCTCCAAGGCCTTTCTCAAGGCATTATCTAATGCATTCACAGGACCATCCCCCATCGCCGCCGTATGTTCTACCTTGCCATCAACATCTATCATGATGGTAGCTTCTGCGACGGGATCGACATCATCACTGTGTTTTTCTGTAATCACCCTAAACCCTTTTAATTTAAAGAATCGCATGTGCTTGCCCATGGCCTTTTTCATAAGAAGCTCAAGAGATGCATCCGCCCCCTCAAACTGAAAACCGCTGGCTTCAAGCTCCTTTATACTCTTTACTATCTCACGGGCCGTAGTGGAATCCTTTGAGAGATCCAAATTGAATTGCCTTGCCTTGTAGATAATATTGCTTTTACCTGACTGTTCGGAAACTAAAATCCTCCTGTGATTTCCAACCAGTTCAGGGGTGATGTGTTCATAGGTCGAAGGATCACTCATTACTGCACTTGCATGTATACCACCTTTATGCGCGAATGCAGACTCTCCAACATAAGGCTGATGCTTGTAAGGGCTCAGGTTGGCAACCTCATCCACAAACCTGGAAATCTCCAGTAATATCTTCATATTCTCTGTAGGTATAGTATCATAACCCATCTTTAAGGTAAGATTAGGAATCACCGAGCACAGATTCGCATTGCCGCATCTCTCTCCTATGCCATTTATAGTGCCCTGAACATGATCAACACCCTCAGATACCGCACAGATTGTATTTGCCACTGCAAGTGCACTATCATTATGACAGTGGATCCCTAGAGGAGGTTCTACCTCCTGTTTTAGTGATCTGATAATATCTACTATTCCAGAAGGTATCTGACCACCATTTGTATCACACAAGACCACCCTGTCTGCACCACCTGCCATAGCTGCCTTAATGGTTGCCAGGGCATAGGCTTTATTTGCAATAAACCCATCAAAGAAGTGCTCTGCATCGTACATTACAAGCGGAAAGAACCCTTTTAGATAGGCTATAGTATCTGTAATAATCCTCAAATTCTCCTCTAAAGAACATTTGAGTGAACCCTTTACATGGGTATCCCATGACTTTCCGACTATAGTAGCCCCGAATGGATCTGCATCTACCAGGGATTTAAGCATACCATCCTGTTCCGGCTTGAACCCTGGTCTGCAGGTACTCCCAAAGGCAATTATCTTGGCATTTTTTATATCAAGGTCCTTAATCTTCTTAAATAATGCATCATCTTTCGGGTTTGCCCCTGGCCAACCTGCCTCGATATAATCAACACCTAAGCTATCAAGCTTTAATACCACAGCGCACTCATCCTCAATGGAAAAGGAGATTTCTTCTGATTGTGACCCATCCCTCAAGGTGGTATCGTATATCTCTACCTTAGCCAACAACGCCTCCTTGCTTGTCAAGATTGAATGCATCATGGAGCACCCTTATCCCTAGTTCTATGTATTTCTCATCTATCACGCATGATATCTTTATCTCTGAAGTGGATATCATCTGGATATTAATCCCTTCTCTAGAAAGGACATTAAACATCTTTGCTGCGATTCCAGCATGCGAGCGCATCCCAACACCTATGATAGAAATTTTGGCAATCTTCGTATCACCCAATACATCCCTTGCCCCCAAATGCTCACCTTTCTTTCTCACAATGACCATAGCCCTTTCGTAATCACTCATGGGCACAGTAAAACTCAAATCAGCGTGTTTCCCGTCTGCTGAGACATTCTGTATAATCATATCCACATTTATACTCTCCTCAGCTAGTGGAGTGAATATGGTTGCAGCAACGCCTGGTTTATCTTGCACACCAAGTAATGTTATTTTTGCTTCATCTTTATCATATGTCACACCTGAGACCAACACACTCTCCATATTTTTACCCTCCCCTGTCACCAATGTCCCATTCCCTTCATTAAAGGTGGATTTTACAAGTACATCTACATTATGTTTCTTTGCAAACTCCACAGATCTGATCTGCAAGACCCTTGCCCCCAAAGATGCCATCTCAAGCATCTCGTCGTATGAGATCTTATTAAGTCGTCTCGCATTTTCGCATATATTGGGGTCTGTTGTGTAGACGCCATCCACATCTGTGTATATCTCGCATATCTTGGCATCCAACACAGCTGCTAATGCAACCGCAGACGTATCAGACCCACCCCTGCCAAGGGTTGTGACATCCTTGTCTTCCGTCACACCTTGAAATCCCGCTACCACTGCTATTTCTCCTGCATCTAAGGCCTTCTTTATTAAACTCACGTCTATATCCAGTATCCTGGCCCTTGTATATGAATTGTCTGTCTTTAAACCTATCTGATATGCCAGAAACGATCTCGCTGACACACCCAATCCATTTATAGCCATGGCAAGCAGTGCAATACTCACCTGCTCACCTGTAGATGCCAGGACATCCAACTCTCTAGGGTCCGGAGAGCTGGTGATATCCTTGGCCAAATTGATTAGACTATCAGTCTGTCCTGCCATGGCAGATACTACCACCACGACCTTATCCCCTGACCTATACCTGTCCACTATCTTATTCGCCACATACTTGATCTTTTCGATACTACTAACTGATGTGCCACCATATTTTTGAACTACAATACCCATAGCCTGCATCCCTCAAGTAAGATTAATCAGCTTATACCCGTTAATTCAAGACCTTTTATAAAAACCTTCCTGATTTGCTCCCCAACATAGACAATCTTTACATCTATCACAGGTGGTGGAAAAAATCCCCTTGCTACATCACCCCACTCTACTATTATAATATGATCCTTATCCATGAAATCCTCTAACCCAAGGTCCCACACACTATCAGGGCTTAGCCTATAAAGATCTACATGAACAATGTCAAGCATTGCTTTATAGACATTTATCAAGGTAAAACTTGGGCTTACTACAGGGGTTGTAGGGTCTATCCCAAGGGCAGATGCTATACCTTTAGTAAGCAGGGTCTTACCTGCTCCCATATCTCCACTTAGCAAGATAACATCGCCGCCTTTAAGACATGCCCCAAGCTTAAGCCCTAGATTTACTGTGTCCTCAGGGCTTTTGCTTATAAATTCATGGTACTCCTTATGTCCCAATAAACCTCCATGTCCTTTTCGGACACATCCAAGGATGAAAATATGTGTTATTTTATCTCTAACTATATCTAAATCGTGAGGTAAAAAGTGAAGCTAAAACTTTTTTTTGCCTCTCGATTACCTCAAGATTACTCATGATTAAAAAAACCTCTTAAAAATTGAAAATCTATCAAGTGAGATACTCATCAAGAAATCCATTGCCAACAATTACTATCACTTCTCTGTCTTCCGACCTTTTAAAAATCAGTTGAATCTAGTGGTAATCATGAAGCTAAAACTTTTTTCGACTCTCGGCTATTCTCATTCACCCAACACTCAAAACCCAACACCCAACACTTTTTTACTATTCACTGCTTTCATACAACCACCTCTCAGAGATAAGGATGAAAAACCCTTATCTTCCCTCCATGACTACAATAGCTATTGCATAATCCCTCTCATGAGAAAGACTAAGGTGTATATCGGATACCCCTTTAAGCGAGGCTATCTCCTTTGCATTACCATAAAGCCTTATACCAGGAGGGATAAAAGATCTGCCCACCTCTACATCCTTAAACCTGATCCCCTTGGAAAGGCCACACCCTAACGCCTTCAATACCGCCTCTTTTGCAGCGAATCTTGCAGCCAGGCAAGGAGACGGATCCGACTGTTTTGAACAGTATTCAATCTCCGCGAGTGTAAAAACCCTTTTCATAAAACGTACACGGTGCCTATCAAGAACAGACCGGATCCTTGAGATATCTATAATATCAATGCCCACACCTGTTATCATGAATTGTCTACTATAGACCCTATCATCGATCTTATCCTTATGGCATGCCTTATATCATGTACCCTTACTATATCTACTCCCTTAAAGGTGGCCCATGCCGTAACCGCATCAGTACCTTCCTCCCTGTCACCTACAGGGGTTCCTAAAATATTACCGATAAAGGATTTTCTCGAGTGTCCCAATAAGATGGGGACACCCAATGATTTAAATTCTGATATATGCCTGATAATAGTAAGGTTGCCTTCCAAGTCCTTGCCAAAACCTATGCCTGGATCCACAATAATCCTGTCTTTTTTTATATCTGCATCAATGCAGGTCTGTATCCTGTCATCCAAAAAATCCATGATTTCTGTAATGATATCATCATAGGATGTGTCATCCTGCATGGTTTCAGGTGTACCTCTCATATGCATAAGTATAACACCGGCTTCTCTGTCTTTTACTACATTAAGCATGTCAGGATCATACCTAAGCGCACTTACATCATTTATAATACATGCCCCGGCATCCAGGGCGACCTTTGCCACTTCGGATTTCTGTGTATCTACACTGACAGGTATATCCACTGAAGATACAATCCTTTCAATGACAGGTGCTACCCGCGAGATCTCCTCATCTTTATCAATGGGAATAGCACCCGGCCTGGTGGACTCAGCGCCTATATCTATGATTTGAGCGCCATTATCTACCATATCCATTGCATGTGCATATGCCTTATCCGGATCTGCCCACAACCCTCCATCGGAAAACGAATCGTCACCTACATTGAGTACCCCCATGACTACAGGCAAATCATCCCATCTGTAGCGCCTTCCACATATGTCCAATACAAAGCCATCCCTTCTAGAAAAAATCTGACTTTCTATTACAGAGGCAATCGTAGTAAGTCCGGGTTGTGATTTCAGCTTGTCTATCAATCTCCTGAAATGCCGTAAATCCCCCATAACAACACAATCGCTTCTTTTGACCTTACCTGATATCACACCACTGTTCACAGCCACATCCCCTCCTATAGAGAGCATCTCCTGTTTCAAGATGTTTGCAGCATAGAGTTTTATGTCTCTTAATAAGAGGATCCTGTGCCCCATCTTTGGCATAAGGATAGGGATAGAGGCGGGATCAACGCCGCAACCTATCAATATATTCTTATTATAATGGCTTAAGAGGCGGGCTTTAGGCTGTCTCTTCCTGAATGATCCTGTCGATCTCGGCTCCATCTATGACTTCTTTCTCCAGCAACACATTTGCAATCTTGTGTAATACATCAATATTATCTTTTATGATTTTCTTTGCCTTCTCATAACAAGCCAGCACGATCTTTTTGACACTCTCGTCAATCTTTCTGGCTGTCTCCTCGCTATAGTCCACACGCTTTGCTATTTCTCTACCTAAAAATATCTCTTCCTCTACCTTACCAAAGCTAAGGGGACCCAGGTCACTCATACCCCATTCACAGACCATATGTCTGGCCATATCGGTGGCCCTCTCAATATCATTGCCTGCCCCGGTAGTCAGATGGCCTACGACCTGCTCCTCTGATATTCTCCCACCCATAAGCACTGCTATCGTATCCAAGAGATAATCTTTTGTGTAGGAATGCCTGTCATCTACAGGCAACTGCTGTGTAACCCCCAGGGCCCTCCCCCTGGGAATTATACTCACCTTATACACAGGATCAGCATGAGCAAGCTTCTTTGCCACCAAGGCATGCCCTGCTTCATGGTATGCAGTATGCATCTTCTCCTCATCAGAGATGACCATAGACCTTCTCTCCACCCCCATCAACACCTTGTCCTTTGCGCTCTCCAGATCTTCCATGCTCACCTTTGTCTTATTGCCTTTTGCAGCCAACAGGGCAGACTCATTGACCAGATTTGCAAGATCAGCACCGGAAAAACCTGGTGTTGCCTTTGCCAGAATGCCCAAGTCTGCACCATCAGACAAAGGTATTTCCCTTGTGTGTACCTTTAATATTTCTTCTCTGCCCCTTACATCGGGATTAGAGACTACAATCTGACGATCAAATCTTCCGGGCCTGAGAAGTGCTGGATCAAGGACATCCGGCCTGTTTGTGGCAGCCATCAGTATGACTCCTCCGCTTGATTCAAACCCATCCATCTCCACAAGGAGCTGGTTTAGAGTCTGTTCTCTTTCATCATGACCACCCCCAAGACCTGCCCCTCTGTGACGACCAACTGCGTCCAACTCATCTATAAATACAATACATGGCGCATGCTGTTTGCCCTGGGCAAAAAGATCTCTCACCCTGGAGGCGCCTACGCCTACAAACATCTCCACAAAATCAGAGCCGGACATGCTGAAGAAGGGGACATCCGCCTCCCCTGCTACCGCCTTCGCCAGTAAGGTCTTCCCTGTGCCAGGGGGACCAACAATTAATACCCCTTTGGGTAACTTACCTCCAAGTGTGGTAAATCTCTTGGGGTCTTTTAGAAAATCTATTATCTCTCTCAATTCCTCCTTTGCCTCTTCCACCCCAGCCACATCATTAAATGTCATCTTTTCCTTATCCCGGGTCATAAGTTTGGCCTTACTCCTGCCAAAACTCATGGCTTTGGTTCCGCCTGCCTGCATTTGTCGCATAAAAAATATCCAGATCCCTACTAAGAGTAACATTGGTATCCAGGATATAAGCACAGACATATACCATGGGGATTCCTCCGACGGTTTGGCGGAGATAAGCACATCCTTTGACATAAGCCTTTCTATAAGCCCCGGATCATCAGGGGCATATGTTTGGAATGGGGTATCATCCTTTAGAATACCCTTTATCTTGTTACCCTGGATAGTCACCTCTTTTACCCCATCATTATCTAAAATTGTAACAAACTCGCTGAATGCAAATCTACTTATTTCAGATGTGGGCTGATTAAAGAGGTGAAATAGCATTACCATGATAAGTGCTATCACTATCCAAAGCGCAGCCCCCTTTAAAAAGCTATCATTCCTTGGACTTTTATTATCCCGCATTCTTTACTTCTCCTCACCACTTAATGCAATATCACCGATATAGACATTTGCCAAGTGGGCATATCTGCCGGAAACCTTCTTTAAGACTTCTATTGCATCAGATGGCTTATTTAATCCTTTCAACGCCACTCCTTTATAAAACAAGGCCCCATCCTTCATTGACTCAGGTGCGGACGATATACACTTCTCAAGGAAAGGAAGGCAACCGGCTAGATCACCTTTGTCCATATATGCCTGGGCCAAGATTAAAAGCGACTCCCAATAAAAGATCTCCTTTTTGCCCCATACATCTATAAACTCATTTGCATACTTGATAGCCCCATCAGGATCACCACCAGAATATGCCTTGTTTGCAAGCCTTAATATTGCAAGTCTTCCTGCACGAGTATCAGCATAGTTCTGCATAAGACTTTCAATCGATTCAACATCGCCTGCCGTATTAAAATATTTTGCCATAGCAATATGCTCTCTATTTATCCTCCAGTAGAAAAAGCCTAGAGAACCTGTAATAATTATCGCTACAATTATACAGCTCAGTATGAATACCTTTTTATTTGCCTTTATCCAACGAATGAACCTGCCTATAATAGACATGAACTCATCGGGGCCCTTTACCAATTCCTTTCTTGTATCCCTTTCCACTCAATAACCTCCCTCAATGCTTATCATGTAACTACTCAGGTAGATAGGCTGAAGGCCGAAGGCTTTTAGGTAAAAAACCCACAAAACCCTATATATAATAGCGCAGCCATTCAAATATCATACTCCCCAAATACGGCTTTTGCCGCCCAAAGGATATCAGTACCCTTCAGTCTAATAGTCTTCAGGCTAATAACCTGATCAGTTACCTTATTATATAGTAGTTATACGATAGATATGTCAATCCAGATTCCATATCTATAATATAGGGTTGGGAAACATTAATTTAAAGATTATTCAAGCCTGTCTTTGATGCTTTCGTAAAAAGTAACTGAGCATGTCATTGCGAGGAGGTTTTTAGGCCGACGTGGCAATCCCATTGGTTGCAAGCACTTTGAGATTGCTTCTCTAAAGCTCGCAATGACAATATGAGTGTTATGCAAAGGTCTCAAATGTATCCGCATCAGCACAAAAAATTATGCGTTGCGCCAAATCCTTTTTAATCTAAAGACAGAGGCCTTATCACGTGAGGTGTAATGAATATCAACAGCTCCCTCTTGTGTATCTCATCTTTCTTGCCACGAAAGAAAAAGCCTAGGATAGGTACTTTAGCTATCCCGGGGACCTCTGATACGTTCTTTTTGATTTCATTTTCTATGATCCCACCTATCACAGTGGTCTCTCCATCCTTTACAAGGACTTCTGTTTGAACCTCCCGTGAGGCTATACTGGGATCTCCAAGTGGATTTTCATACGCACCTATGGCATTTCTCTTAACCAAGATTTCCATATTGACGCTGCCGTCAAATGCAACCCTTGGAGTCACTTCCAATACAAGTTCTATATCCTTAAGCTCGGTTGAGAGTTCACCTTCCTGGTTCCTTACGACATATGGATATTTTTCACCCTGCTTTATAATGGCCTTTTTGTTGTCCATAGTTATTATCCTGGGCCTTGCTATCACGCTTGTACTTCCTGTGGTTTCACCTATATCCAGTCTCAAATCAAGAGCACTAAGGGCATTACCAAGCCTGCCAAGAGAAATGCCAAATCCTGCGCCCCCAGCGCCTACGCCTAGACTCGTTGGGAAATTTACAGCCATTGAAGGTGATGGTATTATGTTAGACGACCATGTGGGTTTTATAGCACCTGTGGCGGATGTAGAACCTGAAGTATTAAACAGATTCCTTGCAGAACCAGCGGTGCTCCCTGAAAGCCCGAAGTGGTACCTGCTGGATTGATTCCTATAGGCCCCTCCCCACTGTATGCCTAGCGCCTTTACCCAATCCTCATCTGCCTGGACAATCCTTGACTCAATCAATACCTGCGGAGTGGCCTTGTCCAGCCTTTTTACCATAGCACAAACAGCATCTACATGCTTTTTCATATCCTTTACAATCAAGACATTTGTCCTGTCTTCTGCAGTAATGCTACCCCTATCAGAGACTATACCAACTTCTCTGCCCTGGATAGTTTTTGCAATATCAGATGCCTTTGCAAAATTTACCGGTATGACCCTGGTCACTAAGTCTTCTAGTCTTTCCTTTGTCTTTTTAGAGGAAAGCTGTCTTTCCTGGGCTGCCTTTATCTTACCTGCAGGAGCAATCCTTACCACGTTTCCTATCTGCATCTTATCTAAGTCCTTACTCTCCATAATCACATCAAGGGCCTGATCCCACGGCACATCTTTCAATCTTATAGTAATTGTGCCCTTTACATCATCCGAGGTGACAATATTTAAACCACTCACATCTGCGATAATCCGCAACACATTATGTATATCTGCATTCTGAAAATCCAGAGATATACGTTTGCCTCCATACTTAGGTTTGAGGGTAGGCCCCATCACAGATGGCCTTAGCGCTTCCTTGCCAAGAACCTTTATCTCCTTGGCCTTTGGCACAACATGCTTGGCTGCCTCTACCTTGGCGGAAACCGCCTTTACCTGGATCTTTTCTGGTTTTACTGAGGCCTTTTTTAATCCTTCTGGTATATCAAAGTCCATAAACACTGTGTTCTTATCTTGTGTAACAAAGTACGGAGCTATCTGTTTCATTGTGATCTCAAAAACTACGTCACTACCTTTACGGACAGGTAGAATGTGATCGATAACCGTAACAAAATCCTTTGTAATATAAGGTCGTGCCAGATGATCTGGTATATTGGCATTATCAATACGAAGAAGAACCTTATCCGCCTTTCTTATAACATCATAACTGGTCTTCCCATCCAACCCTATCTTCAATCTGGACTTGTTGTCTATATTCATAAAGTCAACGTTTTTTATAGTTACGCCAACAGCATACATAGGAACTATCAATATACCTATAAACGCCATAAGGAATATCTTTTTTTTCATATTACTTCTCCCCTTCTTCTTTTCTAAGACTCAATACTGCTTCCCTTGTATTCACACGGCCTCTATAGTCTTTAAAATGCTGTTTTATGGTAATCCCATTAGGCGATATGCGAGTTACAATGCCGGAATTTTCACCAACAAACATCCCTTCTTTTACTATATAACCAATTCCTGAAAAATCCTGAATAAGGGCACTTTTTTTGCTCCCCCAGATTATGCCCACAAGCCTTATCTGAGATAGCGTAAGTTTCTGGAGTGGACTTAAATATTGCTCCTTGCCTTCTGCAATCTCAGGAGTAATCCCTATAGTAAAGAGTTTGAATGGATCACGTTCGCCCTTAATTACATATTCAGGCATTTGCTTATTCTCCTCACTCACTACCGGCTTTGGTGACTCTACTTTCTTTGCCTTAACAAACGTCTTCGGGGTATAGGTTACAGCTTTCTTATTGCCATCCGAGCATGCTGCAAATCCTGCTGCAACAATACCGATAAAGATAAGATATATAAATCTTTTCATTCTGTTCATTTTTTCTCTGCCTCTTCTAAAAACTTATACGTAGTGGCATTACATGAAGTAGCAAGAATCATGTCTCCACTTGGAGTGGCCTTTGGAGAAGACATAACTATATTTGATATATTCACTATCCTTGGCATCTTGGAAACCTTATCAAAAAAGGCCACGATATCTTTGTAACTACCTTCCACCTTAACGTCAACAGGTATCTCTGCATAAAAATTCTTAGACACCTCGTTTTTAGGTCTGAACAGAACAAACTCTAACCCTGATGCCTCGCCAAGGGCAGAAACATTTTCTAACAAAGATGGGATCTCACTTTTATCAGGTAATTGTTTTAGTGCTATAATAAGCTTATGCCTGGTCTCCTCAAGTTCCGCCTCGTATCTGGGTTTTTCCTTTACAATTGCCTTTTTTGTAGAAAGTTCCGCCTTGTATCTTGCCAATTCCGGTTCCAGGGATTT
>JAYEFR010000074.1:0-3680 GCA_034716155.1 Thermodesulfobacteriota bacterium | reverse complement strand
GGATGATAACGTGGTGCAGAACACCGGGGGCATCGAGGCGGGCTAATCTTGGCATGAAACTTCTACTGTCACTATACCAGTATCATGTCAAGTTATTTACTTAATGATGGACGTCCCAATACTGTTCGGCACGATAGTTGCTTGGGTCTAAGATATATTTTAGACTGGACTCGCAAAAATATCTTTGCTATAGTTTTTATGTGGACTCATTCAAAATCACCATAAACGGTCAGGGAAGAGAAGTTGCCATTGCATCGATCAGGCAGTTTATCCAAGAGAATTCAGACTGGCACAGGACACGACTTTCCAGGGAGCTTTGCGAGATATGGGGATGGTGTGGATCAAACGGTCAGCTCAAAGACATGGCGTGCAGGGATCTGCTGTTGAAATTGGAGAGGGCTGGTCATATCACCTTACCTCCCCGTCAGCGCAGGTCTACGAATGAATTTCGGAATAGACAACAAAAGTTAGTTTCCCATGATACCCAGAAAATTTCATGCACTCTTAAGGGTTTGGTTCCACTCCGGATTGTCCCGGTAAACAATGGTGCTGATGACGACCTTTTCCGTTGTCTGATCTCTCACTACCACTATCTTGGATACCGCAATACCGTGGGGGAGAACATGAAATATCTCATCCAGGACAACCAAGGCCGTCCACTGGCCTGCCTCCTGTTTGGATCTGCGGCATGGAAGGTTGCTCCCCGGGATACATTTATCGGCTGGACAGATGATATACGGGCGCAGAATCTTTTATATATGACTAATAATACGCGATTTCTCATCCTGCCTTGGGTCAGAGTTCCGTACCTGGCCAGTCATATTCTCTCACAGGTTTCCAGACGGCTCTGCGCGGACTGGGAAAACAAGTACGGCCATCCCATATACCTGATCGAGACCTTTATTGATACGAGTCGGTATCGCGGCATCTGTTATCAGGCTGCCAACTGGCAGCTTCTGGGCCAGACAAAAGGGCGAACACGAAATGACAGAAATTCTACAATCAAGGCGCCGGTAAAGGATATTTACGTGTATCCGTTGGATAAACATTTTCGAAAGAGGCTTGATTATGAAGATAAAGGAAAAGGATCTCAAGGGATTTAAGTATCTTTCCGTGCTTTTCAGCGTGTTGAAAGAGCTTCATGGCAAGGAGGATCATCCCAATCGTAAGCTGCATTGTGATGAGTATATCTCTCTTCTTCTTTTTTACTTTTTCAACCCGATCCTCACGAGCCTGCGCGGCATCCAGCAGGCATCGAAGCTGAAGACGGTACAGAAGAAGCTGAAGATCAAGGCAACTTCTCTGGGGGCATTATCCGAGGCATCGTGTGTGTTTGATGCTGATCTCGTTACCCCTTTAATCGAAGATCTTGCGAAGAAGGCATTGCCTTTAGAAAAAGACCCTCAGCTAAAGGACATTGAACAGACCATTATCGCAGTGGATGGCACGTTGCTCCCTGCCCTGCCCAGAATGCTCTGGGCATTGTGGATCAACGATGAGAACAGAGCAGCCAAGCTGCATCTTGAGCTTGATGTCGAGAAATACATTCCGACAGGAGCTATTATCACCCATGGTACCGGCAATGAAAAGAATGTGTTGCGGAAAAATTTCCTTGGCTCGGGCAAGCTCTTTCTCCTGGATTCGGGGTATGCAGAATATGCACTTCTTTCCGAAATTACATCAGCCAATAGCTCCTTTGTTATCCGTCTGCGGGATAATGCCGTGTGGGACACCATCAAAGAAAATCCCTTGAGCAAAGAGGATAAAAATGCCGGGGTGACAAGAGACATGGTGGCTCATCTGGGGTGTAAAAAAAAGAAGGATGGTTACCCGTCTCCTGTGCGGATTATTGAGATCTTCCACAAAGGCAGTTCAATCCCTCGCAGAACAGCCCGAGTATCCAGCAAAAAGACCTTTCGGACTAAAGATACCGACTATACGCTCCTGCTTGCCACCGACCGCATGGATCTGCCTGCAGAGGTGATTGCCTTGCTGTATCATCATAGGTGGAAGGTAGAGCTGTTCTTCAGGTGGTTCAAGTGTGTGCTCGGCTGCAAACATCTCCTGGCTCAATCGCAAAACGGGGTGAGCATCCAGGTCTACTGTGCCCTGATCGCAAGCATGCTCATTACGCTGTGGACAGGCAGAAAACCCACAAAACGAACCTTTGAAATGCTCTCCTTCTTCTTCATGGGATGGGCGAGCAGTGATGAATTGGAAAAGCATATCAGCACACTGAAAGAGATTGAAAAGAAAAACGCATAAATGCACCTATAGGCTCACTTCAACTTCTTTGAGCTAAAGATCTTCTGCGTCCTTATCTTGATATCCTCGATGCTCTATGTACATTGATACTTCTATTGCTTTTCAGATCTCGTTTAGATCCTACTCTAATCCCTTTACAGAGCAACTATCGTGCCGAACAGTATTGAGTTTGACGCCGTTTTAGTTAAAAAAGCAATTCCGGAAAGATCCCGTTCTGATTATAGCAAGTGGTTGCGATATTATCTGGATTTTTGTCACAAGTATCGGTTTGACCAATATTGCGGCCTTGTCTTGTCGCGTGATCTAAATGCTGCTATCAATATTTTCAGGCTGGGGCACAGCCTTTGCTTTAAGCAAGAAGCCGTCTGCTTTAGCTGACGGAGTTGTCATTTCTGGCCGTATTTAGCCCGTGACGCTTTTCCCCCATCTAAATCGTATTGGTACCCCTATTGAAATGCAGTGGCGGTATGAATTTGCCCCAGCGCTGGGGGGGCAATCTGTGCGGGTGTCTCAAACTCATAAGACATTTGCTTTCTAGTGTTGCCGATTGGGATTTCCATAGCCCACGTGATTTGAAGAGTGTTTTATCATCTACCTTCGTAATGACAATCTAAAAATGACCCACCCCTGGTTATAACGTCAAGCTACCCCCTTTAGAGAGCTTAGCCCTATTGACTCCCATCACCTATTTCTCCCCAGCGGAATAGCGGTCAGGTAATGCGCTTTGTTGGGCATCATTTCAGCCTCTTGGCGCCGTGTTTCCTATACGGATCCTTCACGAGGTTTGAAGCCCCCAATGCCTGGTTTGACAATAACGGCTGGAAGTACCTCCGACTTCCTCCAGCTGACACCTATTGCAGCTCCCATTGCAAGACCGTACACGTCTATCAGAAATGGAATTGCAACCGCGGTCGTGCGGAGCCTCTTGTAGAAGTTATTCATCTCACATTCTCCTTGTTGCCTAACATTTGAATTCAGCCATCGATGTCAAGCGCTTGGCTGGAATGAATGATTAAGCCAGCTTTTCATTTTGTCCAATATCAAGAGCTATTCCCCCTTTGCCTCTTTTTTGCACTTTCCCCTACACAAAAATTAGGTCGCAATGTGACCCTCTCCTCCTGGAGTTACTCCCGTACCTACTCCGGGAGTACTCCTGGATCTACTCCCGCATAAGCTAAGATAAGGATATACATATCTTCAATTCGGAGTGTCATAATCGGGAGCGCATACCAACACTTATTATCATGCAGCTTCCGGCAACAATTACATACATTTTATCTAATTTGCACCTCTAAGAGAATTGCCAATTGTGGCAATGGCAACCTGTCTGAGATTATCATCTTCTTTTAGAATTTGCGTGAAGGCTTGTTCGGTTTTCTTATCAAGCTCTTCATCGCTGAGTGCATGCAGCTCCT
>JAYEFR010000073.1:0-3688 GCA_034716155.1 Thermodesulfobacteriota bacterium | reverse complement strand
ACCGGCCGGTAAAGAAACTGCCAGTACAGGACAACAACTGCCCCAATAACCAATAGTAGGATCAATATCTTGGCAGCCGGTCTTAACCTTAATATGGTGTCTATAGGGTCCATACCTTTCCTCACCTCGGTAATTCTACCTTACAGTTTATCACAAATTTGTGATTAGATTTCTCCTGCTGTGTAAATACCAGTATTACACCTTTAAAGTATGGAGACATCTGAAGCTTCTTCATAAACAAGGCAATAGTAGGGTTATCCACAGCAAATCCATTGAGGGTAAGCCCATCCCCTTTATTACTCAAAGATGAAAGCCACATCTTTTCAGGAATAATTATGCTAATCTGGTCAAGTATCTCAACAGGGCCTCGTTTCTCCGCCTTTAAAGAGCTTATTACATCCAACTTGCGCTCAAGCTCCTGTTTACGTTTTTTAAACGTTTCTATCTCGCCGGCAAGAGCAGTAATCTTTACAATATCAGCCTTGGCGGATATGATCTCTTGCTGAAGAGCATCCCTTTGTCTAGTCGCCGATCCATAAAAAATGCTCATAGCAATAACTACTAAGACAATGGCCAGGCCAAGAAGCACTACATGCTCTATCAAAATCTTTCGCCGTAACTCTCCTTTTATAGGTAATAGATTTATCTTTACCATTTGTCCTCCGCCTTCCTTAATGCAAGTCCTATAGCCACTGCCATTTGCGGCGCTATGTAGGCTATATATTCGGAGTCAAAGACCTTATCATCCCATAAAACCTCATTAAATGGATTTATCATTTCCACAGGAATTTCTGTTTGCTTCTCAAGCATACCTATCAGACCAGGGAGACTGGCTAAACCACCGCTTAGGAAAATCCTTTCTATGTTCTCATTCACCATTGTAGAAAGGAAGAAGTCCAGAGTCCTCCTTATCTCCTGGACATACGTCTCGACTGCCATCTTGAATATATAATTTACCCTTTCCAAATCAACACCTACTATATCCGCACCTATCTTTATATTCTCTGCCCTCTCATAACTTACCCCAAACTCCCTCTGGATGCGTTCCGTCAACTGGCGTCCTCCCATAGATATGTCTCTGGTAAAAACAGGTACGCCATCCTTTATTATATTGATATTAATCATGGATGCACCCAGGTCTACCAGGGCTAATAAAGATTCCGGTGCATCAGGGTAATTGGTCTCATACATTGTCTCTAGGGCAAACACATCTACATCCATAACCATGGTTTTAAGGCCTGCATTCCTGATGGCAGAGGCATAATCATCCACCATCTCCTTCTTGGATGCCACTAATAATACATCCATCATATCAGAACGTTCTATATTCTCACCTAATATAAAAGAGTCCAGATACACGTCATTTATATCAAATGGGATATATTGTTCTGCTTCTATCATTAATGACTGATCTAACTCGGCCTCAGTCATTATAGGCAATTCCGCCTTCTTCACAATCACGGAATGGCCCGAGATGGCAGTCGCTGTTCCCCTTGGCCGAATCTTCAAATTATCTATAAGGCTCTTGATGGTCTCCATAACCGTCTCCGAGTCCATTATATCCTTATCTACAATACACTCGGCAGGCAACATCCCAAGGCCAATGGCCTTTAATTTATATCCACCCCTTACCTTCGCCAGATCTACCATCTTTATGGAATGAGAACCTATGTCTAAACCCAATAAGGACTTACTCTCAAATATCATACCCTACCCCACTCTTACTTCTTCTTTCCTTTGAATACTACTACTATATCCCTTTGCTTTACCAAATTCATCTCTTTTATAATCGTATGCTCTATGTAAGATCTGTCCTCCTTTAATAAAAATGCCTCCTGGGCAAGGAGGTATTTTTCTTGTTTCAGAGAAACATTTTGCGCCTTCAAGGCCATAAGTTCTTGGTGTAAGTGGTATGTCCTGATAAGACCTTTCTCTCCCGGTATAGTAAATACCAGTAAGAGAAGCATAAAAACGCTGATCCCTAATCCTGCTGTATGCCTCATAAGCATCGCTTTTATTATAACAAATTAACGACATTATATCATCAAAAATGAACCCGTTATTTAGCATTCCCTATCTATCGGGATATGTTCATATAATCTTTAAACTTTTTTTCACAGCATTCTCAAACCAAAAAATTAAAAGCTGTGTGGATCCCATAAAAAAAATACTTTTGACAAATGCTGTTAATATTTAAATACCGAACCCCATACTGGTCTTGTTGAAAGGATAAACCCCATGATTTCCCGGTATGGGAAATACAGTATTGACCTGGAAATATCCTTGCTTAGTTCAACATCTGTTATAGTCCCATAACATGTTACATGGCTCTTATGGAGATTCCACGGCCATATATTCACTTTCTCCCCTGTATATCTATATGGCCTATTATCGTCATCTTTAAAGTCCAATACATATCGTATCTTTCTCTCGGTAAAATATAATAGAGATAGAGACCCTTCGCAATCTGCCTTATCCACAAGATTACCTACTGTGATATGACCTTTTGCCACATTGCAAAAAAAATTCCCGCTTGTGGGATTCAAAAATTTAAATAGATTAGAGTTTCCCCATGTAATAGAAAATTCCATAGGGAATTCTCCCTCTGGGCCCAAGCCGTTTATAAAATGGTGAGTACCTACCATAATCTCATTCATCTTAAACCCAAGCATAAAACTCTCTCACGTATCTACGCCTCTCATTTAAAACCCTATATGGGCAAAAAACAACATACACAACACAAATCTTATTGTCATCAAGAAAATCCTTTTTCTTCCACCTTAAATTGACTCAATTTTTGTCTAGACAATGGGGCACGCCTTATATAGGATAAAATAAAAGAGTGATCCAATGGTATGAGCCCCTTAAGCAATCTTTTGACTCTTTTCCGCAGCAAGCTTAAGGGGATTGAGACCCAAGTCTTCTCGTCCGCCGAAGCAAACGCTTTAGGCGGATTCAACTCATGGACAGATCACGTAAAAGGAGGGTTGCTATATGCGACATACGATAAGCATTATACTCTTTGTCCTCATTACCAGTTCCCCTGCCTTGTGTGCAAAACCCGACACAATAACCACCCCGGGGGTAATTCACAGGATCGTGGCCTATGTCCCCAACAGGATATTGGATGTGCTCGATTTGGTTCGGCTTCGAGCGCGCATAGGTCCTGGTTTTGCCTTAGGCATCCGGGCAACCGAGGCAGGGGACGTCTTTGTTGGTTCCTATTTGTCCGTGTATGCAGGTCTTCCCGGACCTCGCTGCCGGCGAATACCCAGACTACCCATAGGGATCGAGAGCAACAGCGGGGTTGAGATGAGTGTTGCAGATGCAACCACTGGCCTCGGATTCAGTCCTAACTACTCGCCTACAGAGTTCGGGTTTGGTTTCCAGACACTGCTAATTGGTGTAGACCTAGGAATAGACCCGTTTGAATTGCTTGATCTCATAGCTGGTGTGTTCTTTATTGATCTGCGCGAAGACGATCTCTGAGCGCCTATCCAATTCTGTACCTTATTTCCAAAATAATGTTCAAAGGTGAAAGGTTGACGGATTCGCAAAAAGTCTAAAACGCCGTCATTGCGAGCGAAGCGAAGCAATCTCATGGAGCATAACTATATGATATTATTAGATTGCTTCGTCGCTACGCTCCTCGCAATGACATGCTCAGTTACTTTTTGCGAGTTCATCA
>JAYEFR010000072.1:0-18796 GCA_034716155.1 Thermodesulfobacteriota bacterium | reverse complement strand
TTTACCACGCCAACACATGTAATAAAATAGGCGGCCCTGAGCCGCACCTCGCGATTTGGCGCCAAGCGAAAGAATTTTTTCGGTGGATCTTCAAGAAAATCTCCTTGCTCTATATAAATCTCGCGGGAAAAGGGGATCTTGCGCGAGCCCATTGCAGGATTGTTCGGATGATTTGGGATCTCGAACTCTTCTGTCTTATCCTTTGGATAATTGTCGATTACTACCTTGAGCGGACGCAGCACTGCCATGGCACGGGGTGCATTCTCATTCAGATCTTCGCGGATGCTGTGCTCGAGCAGTGCCGTATCAACAATACTGTCTCTTTTTGCCACCCCGATGCGCTCACAGAAATTACGAATTGACTCCGGGGTGTAGCCGCGGCGCCTAAGGCCTGATATTGTGGGTATGCGCGGATCATCCCACCTAGTAACATAGTCCCCGTCGATTAATCCTAGGAGCATCCTTTTGCTCATCACAGTGTAGCTTAAGTTAAGCCTGGCAAACTCGATTTGCTGCGGGTGAGAGTTCACCTTTAATTCATTAAGAAACCAGTCATACAAGGGGCGATGATCTTCGAATTCCAGTGTGCAGATAGAGTGAGTGATTCCCTCGATGGAATCCGAAAGGGGGTGGCTAAAGTCGTACATCGGATAGATGCACCATTTATCTCCGGTCCTTGGATGGGCCACCTTAAGAATGCGGTAGATCACAGGATCCCGCATATTCAAATTTGGAGATGCCATATCGATCTTTGCCCGAAGCACGCGGGAGCCGTCTTCGAATTCGCCCCTTCGCATGCGTTCAAATAAGTCCAGGTTTTCTTTTATTGAACGCGATCGGTACGGACTTTCCTTGCCGGGTTTAGTCAATGTGCCCCGGGTCTGCCTGATCTGTTCTGCACTTAAGTCGCACACATAGGCGCTGCCTGCTTCAATGAGCCGCAGGGCATATTCATAGAGCCTTTCAAAGTAATCAGAGGCATAGTACAGATGATCGCCCCACTCAAATCCGAGCCATCGCACATCTTCTTTGATCGACTCAATATATTCAATCTCTTCCTTTATCGGATTGGTATCATCGAAGCGCAAATGACAGATGCCCCCTTTGTTTTCGGATGCAATACCAAAATTCAGGCAGATGGATTTGGCGTGACCAATATGCAAGTATCCGTTCGGCTCCGGTGGAAACCGGGTGACCACGCGGCCTTTGTTTTTACCTGTCTTTAAGTCATGGGCGATGATGGCGCGGATAAAATCAGGGGGTGGCGAGGTATTATACTCAGTCATATCTTTTAGATCCCCTTTTAAATTTTTCCTTGTTGTTATATTGATTGTCGTTTTCTACTTTCATGACTTTCTTAGCTTAGATCTATACCACAGACCCTTAGAATAATGAATGTTTTTTTAAGATATGTGGCAGGGTGATAATGGTGGTGAGCACCATATATGGTACGATTCTTGGCGATTTTTGGAGACAAACCTACAATATACATTTAGTCTGCCGACAAACCACCAGACTAAAGATTTTGGATTGATTGTAGCTTGACATTCTTTTATCACAGAAGATATTTAAGTTCTTATCGAGGAGGGTTTATGGAATTCTTAATTGCTTTTGGTACAGATGACGGTAAGAATTTTAATGAGGGTCATTTTGGTATGGCACAATTTTTTCACGTTTATAGATTTTCTGAGGGTAAGGAAGAGTTTGTCGAAACAAGGGAGAATGTAAAATATCAAGAAGATGAAACCCTTAAGCATGGCGATCCTGGAAAGGCAAACGCCGTATCTTCCATCCTGAAGGATATTGATGTCATAGTAGGTGAAAAGATGGGGCCCAATATTGTCAGATTATTGAAGAAATATGTATGTGTTGTGGTAAAGACAAATGTCATAAATGATGCCATTCAATTGGTACATAGAAATATGGAAAGAATAGTAGAAGAAAAAGATAAGGGAGAAGATCGGAAACACGTAGTCTTAAGATCATGATTTTCAACGGAGGTCAAAGATATGTTAAAGCTAAAGAATAATTTTATAATGCCGCCTGTCAAGTTGGGATATGGTGATGGCAGCGGCAAGGTTAATGAAAGGCACATTGCTTTTTACAAACGCAGATGCAAACACCTGGGCGCTGTTATTCCGGAGCCCTTTTATATTGATAAAGGGCTTAGGGAAATTCCAACTCAGATGGGAATAGATAACGATGACAAAACAGAAGGGTTGCATAAGTTAGTCTCCTCTATCCATGATTCAGGCGCCAAAGTAATTGCACATCTCAACCATCCCGGGAGAATGGCGAACCCAAACATCCCAGGCAATTATTTTATTTCTTCCACGGACAGACCCTGCGAAAATGGCGGGGCAACTCCCAAAAGAATGGATAAAAAAGATATGAATCAGGTTTTGGACCTGTTTGCGAAGGCGGCCCTGCAGGCCAAAAAGGCCAATTTTGATGCTATAGAACTACAGTTTGGTCACGGTTACCTGATGGCACAATTTCTTTCACCTTTTGTCAATGATAGAACCGACGAATATGGCGGAAGCCTTGAGAACAGGATAAGATTTCCTTTAGAAATTTTGAAGGAAGTTAAAAAATCTGTAGATTTGCCAGTTGTTGTCCGGATAAGCGGTGATGAAATGATACCTGAGGGAATTAAGCTGCCTGAGATGATCACCTTTTCAAAGGTATTGGAAAAACATGGAGTTGAGGCCATACACGTGTCCGCCGGCACGGTCTGTTCCACTCCACCATGGTATTTTCAGCATATGTTTGTCCCTAAGGGGAAAACATGGGAAATGGCAGGTAAGATTAAAAAAGAGATAAATATTCCCATAATATTCGTTGGGCAAATTAATACAGTTGAAGATATCGAAAAATTACGCTCTGAATTTCCAACCGATTACATCGCCGTAGGCAGGGCTTTAATAGCAGATCCCGACTTTATCGGTAAATATCAAGGTGAGATAAAAGGCGTTATTAGACCCTGTCTGGCTTGTGCCGAGGGCTGTCTGGGCGGTGTAAAATCAGGGCAGGGACTTCAATGTCTTGTGAACCCTCAAGTGGGAAAAGAAACGGAAATTGTTGAAAGGGCCGAACGATCTAAGCGATATGCCATCGTAGGTGGTGGTTTAGCTGGCATGGAAGCAGCAATAATCTTGAAGGAAAGGGGACACGATGTTGATCTGTATGAAAAAGATAAGCTGGGAGGCCAATTCATCCTGGCGCCATTGACTCCTAACAAGAAGTCGATGGAGAGATTAATCCCTTACTTCACAAAAAGATTGAGAGAAAAGGATATCAATATAATCTTTAAAGAAACTACAAAATCAGATCTTATTAACAAATATGATAGTGCTATACTGACAACCGGTTCGAAACCATCTGTATTAACCATTCCGGGATTGGATAAATTTTACTGGGCTGACATACTATTAGAAAAAAATTTGCCGGAAAATAAAAATGTATTGATTATCGGTGGCGGCCTTATCGGCGTGGACATTGCTACCGGATTGATCCCCCGAAATAATAAAATCACCATTGTAAAGAGGACAACCGATTTCGGTGAAGATATGGAAATGATCGCCAAAAATCTTTCTCTTAAAATGATGAAGGAAAAAGGCGCTGTCTTCAGCGATCATACACACATTAAAAAGATAGATGGGAAAACTGTTTATGCTGAGAGGGATGGAGAGAATATACAATTTAATGATATTGATATCATAGTTGTTTCCACCGGAATGAGGAGTTACAATCCCCTTGAAGAAGAGTTAAGGGGAGAAATGCAGGTATATGTAGTTGGTGACGCTAAAGAAGTAGGAAACGCCCAAGATGCTATCAGGGATGGTTATGAAACTGCGAAAAAATTGTAGTTGATTTATAAAATTGACATCACTGTCATATAACTCACCCAGCGGGGAACCTCTATGGACAAATTATATAAAGATTCAAGAGTTGAATTAACAAGATTTACCGCAGCACACTATGATTCTATCATGAATTTGATGAGCCTTGGCCGCTATGCTCATTTTATAAAAGAAGCGGTTTCTCTAATGCATATACGACCAGAGGATAAAATTATTGATATGGGATGTGGTACAGGAAGAAATGCTTACCTGATGGCATCATACCTTTCTGAGAAAGGCAGACTATTAGGAATGGATATCTCTGATGAGATGGAAAAACAATTTTGTTCCCGCTTCAAAGGATTCACAAATGTTTCTTTCCTTAAGCAGCGGATTGACCAGCCGTTTGAACTTACAGAAACTTTTGACAAGGCATTTATCTCATTTGTTATACATGGGCTTCCTCATCAGGTAAGAGAAAAAACCATTCAAAATGTCACCAATCATCTCAAGCCGGGGGGCAAATTTTTTATTTTGGATTATAATGAATTCTCACTGCAAGATATGCCCTTGCATCTACGTATCCCTTTCAAGATCATTGAATGTCCCTATGCATTTGATTTTATAAGAAGGGACTGGAAGAAGATCCTCAAAAATTTCGGGTTTCAGACGTTTCATGAACATCTGTTTTTCTGGAATTATGCAAGGCTCCTTGTAGCATCTCTATGAGGTGGCTTAGAGGGCGAGACCTAATATCTGTTGCCCTCACACCTTTAATCCTGGTACCTTATCTACATCCACTAAAAAGCCTCTAATCGATGGTATCATGGTATTGGCATCCGTTACATGAGCTGATAGTATATTTGCACTATCACCTTTAGATGCACCTGTATAACCCCAATTCCATGGCAATATTATTTGATGTACAATACTACCATTAATCTTAAGAGGACGGACACGTTTACTCACAAGTGCGAATGCTTCTATGCTTCCTCTAGCTGACTCAATATAAACCTTATCTCCATTTGCTATCCCCTTTTCAGATCCTAGCTCATGACTAATTATTACAAACATCGCCGGCTCAAGCTCTGATAGCCATGGCGCATTTCTGGTGAAGCTACCCGTGTGAACATGTGCTACAAGTCGTTTGTAGGTAGCCACAATGGGGTATTGTTTATATGATCCTTTTCTGTTCTTGCTACTATTCCATATCTTCAGGAAGGGACTATTCTGTATGGAAGACATAATATTTTTAGTCGGGCTCTCCCATGGTTCATAATATTCTGGTAATGGCCCGTCATTTAATTCAATGGCAAACAAATGAGCTCGTCTATACGGTTTTTTAGGGAAAGGTAGTATTTTACCAGGCTCTACCCCACCGTCAGGGACATCACCCCTCCATTTTTTAGTAAGGTCATCCCATACAATGATAGGTTTACTGGGGTTCACGGGGCTACCGGCATTGTTCACTGAGGCTCGATTATACATGGTACGGATATTAGAGGGGAAGCTCCATCCCCAGTCTGGGTACAAACCTATACCCAATCTATCTGCCATATCGCGTCTTGCTGCCATATTGCCTTTCTCTGTGTAACTGCCACAGAAAATTGAATTGCCGCAACTAGTTTCGTTATTAGCTTTTAGTTCCCATGAACCAGCCAGTAATTTCCCGGTTTTGAGATTATACCCGTTAATCTCTTTTGCTACCTTATGGGGATCGGGGATATTACCATAATCCCATATCAAATCAGTAATAGCCTTTTTATTAGGCCCGTCTTCCTTTACATAGAGTTCTTTTAATTTTTTAACTATCTTATCAATGATCCAGAGATCTGCTTTAGACTGTCCCATAGGATTTATTATCTTGTTTCTCCACTGCATCAAGCGAGCACTATTAGTAGTGCTACCTTCCTTTTCTAATGGGCTGGCTGCAGGAAGCAAAAATACCTCTGTGTTACTTTTTGATGGATCTATCCCTGGTTCCTTCCAAACACCAGCAGTTTCTGTCTCAAAGGGGTCTACAACTACCATCCAGTCAAGTTTTCTTAATGCGTTACGCGTAAAGGTACTATAAGGCGTACTTACTGCAGGATTTATAGCCCAACAGATCAAACCTTTTACTGCCTTTTTATCTATTGCATCAATAATGGCTAGATATGTACGGTTCCCACTAAGCTTTGGTAAATAGTTCCACCCATAATCATTGGAACTGGTGGCCTTATTGCCATACCATGCCTTCAGGAAACTAATAGCCTTAGAAGAGGAGACTCGTCCTAAGTATCCATCAAAGTTTTTGTCCTGGGGTCTAGGCATACCTAAACCGCCGGGAAGTTCATGGCAAAGTCTGCCGTTTAACGAACATCCAAGACCATTGCATGCACCCGCGATGCCATTCAGCCCTCCTCCAGAAACACCGATATTACCAAGCAGGAGCTGCAGTATGGCCAAGGTTCGGACATTCTGAGTTCCATTACCATGTTGAGTGGCAGCTGATGAGAATATGATAGCCCCGGCCTTGTCATCTGAGCCTGTTGCTGCAAATGTTTTGCAGGCATTAAGAAATATGTTCTTTTCCACTCCAGTTATCTTATATACTGTATCCGCATCATATCGGCTAAAATGTCTTTTTACGATTTGGAATACACAACTAGGGTCTTGCAAGGACTTGTCCATTTTAGGCTTTCCATCATGATCCTTTTGATACTGCCATGTAGTTTTGCTATAGGCATGGTTAGCTTTATCGAAGCCAGAAAATAACCCATCTTTAAAGTCAAAGCTTAAATCCACCAAAAGACTAGCATCTGTATTTCTTATCAGGTATTCTTTGTTATATTTTTTGTTAGATATAATATAGTTGATTATTCCAGCAGTAAAGGCACTATCTGTACTTGCCCTCAACCTTACAAATATATCAGCAACCGCGGATGTTTTTGTGAACAAAGGATCAACGCTGATTATCTTAGCGCCCTTTTCTTGAGCCTTAAGAGCCCACCCAAACCCAACAGGAAAGGACTCAGCCGGATTAGATCCAATACACATAATGCAATTGCTATTTCCTAAATCCATCCATTGATTTGTCATAGGCCCTCTACCAAGCGTTACTGTTAAGGCCTTTATACCAGAAGACACACAAATCCGTGCCTCGTTCTCATTATAGACTACACCCAAAGGGCGAACAAGTTTAGTCAGAGCGTAGGCCTCTTCATTAGTCAGAAATACCGACCCTAGTGTAGCAATAGCATCAGTAGATTTAGTTGTCTCCATCCAGTTGGCGTCTCTGGTAGCCTTTATCCGTCTGGCTATCTGAGTTATAGCCCAATCCCAATTTTTCTTTTCCCATTTAGCGCTTCCTGGCGCTCTATATAATATATCTGTTATCCGATTTTTGTTATGGGCAATCTGGTAAAGTGCTTGGCCCTTGGGGCATAAAGTCCCCTTATTTATTGGGCTATTGGGGTTGCCTTCTATATTTATTACCTCCCCATCTCTTACATGTGCAATGATACCACAACCTACACCACAGTACGGACAGACGCTCGGCACCTCTTTGGTATAACGAATTTTTCTAGGCTGAGCTAACGCAGGTTTTGTCCGTACTCCAACTGTAGTAGCTGCTAAAGTACCCCCAACGAGCTTTAAGAAGCTTCTCCTCGTAATATCCATAGTCTTTTCTCCCCCTATAGATGTCGTTTTATTATTGTTCTATCATCAAAAATCCGGCGTATGCAACATATCTTTTTCTAAAATGTCCATTAAATAGACACTCTTGTTTACCTGCTATATCTGTAACCATAAGCTAATATGGGTGCTATATACAGTATGAGCACCAAGCCGTGAAAATAGACTATTCTGGTTGAAGGTTGGGAATAGGATTGGAAAAAATAGGCAGGAAATAAAAAAGCTTGGTAGTCCCAAGGGGAGTTGAACCCCTGTTTTCGGCGTGAGAGGCCGATGTCCTAAACCACTAGACGATGGGACCACGCATATGGCTGAGGGACCAGGATTTGAACCTGGATTGACGGAGTCAGAGTCCGTAGTCCTACCGTTGGACGATCCCCCAGTGCTAGATCACTTCTAACTATTAGCCAAAATCTTGTCAAGGGGATTATGGGCTTGACACAGGAGATATACTTCTTATAGCCTGCCTTTCTCTGGAGGCATATGAATAGTAATAAACAGGCATGGGTTGCACTTACACTTATTCCGCACATAGGACCCAGGAGCATACTAAAGCTCTTGGAGATATTTAAAGGGCCGGAGGAAATCTTACATGCCACGCGTTCGGAATTAGTGGCACTAAATGTCCTCAAGCAGTCACAACTCAAGGCACTCACATCAGGACCTGATATGGATGAGGTAGGGAAGACATTAAAAAAATTAGATAGTATTGGGGCTGATATCATAGTCCTGAGTGACCCTGAATATCCGGATATCTTAAAAGAGATATCCGACCCGCCACCTGTATTATATGTCAAAGGGGATATAAGCGATATCCAGCCTGCTGTTGCAATGGTAGGGACCAGGGCACCGTCACATTACGGCAAGGAGGTGGCACACTCCATTGCCAGAGACTTGAGTATCCGCGGCATTTCTATTGTCTCTGGCATGGCAAGGGGGATAGATACACTCTCACATACTGGTGCGCTCAAGGGTTCAGCTAAGACCGTGGCTGTCTTGGGCTCCGGGCTGGATATCATATACCCGGCAGAAAATAAAGAGCTCTCAGAGCAGATTGCATCAAAAGGCGCCCTTATCTCGGAATTTCCTCCAGGCACAAAACCTGACGCAAAAAACTTTCCTATAAGAAACAGGATTATATCGGGTCTTTCTTTGGGGGTAATAGTAGCAGAGGCAACGATTAAGTCAGGTGCAATGATAACTGCTCGTCTTGCTGGAGAACAGGGCAAGTTCTGTATGGCTGTGCCAGGGGCAGTGACAAACGTACGCTCTCAAGGCCCGCATAGCCTGATACGGCAGGGTGCTATATTGGTTAGGGATGCAGACGATATCTTAATGGAGATCCTCCCTCAGGTGCAGACAATGGTAAAGACAGATGATAAAAACGCCGAACAACCAACAAACTCTATAAAAGACGTTGTTAGTGGCCAGGAACTCACCATAGAAGAGATAGCCTCTGAGATTGGCAAGGGTGTCAAGGAGACATCCAAGATGATAACCATGCTTGAGTTGAATGGCGAGATAATAAGGATAAAGGGAAACAAATTCACTGCAAAGTCTGTCTCGGGCAAAAAGGTTGCTTTGCCCAAGGCGGGCAAAAAGGATGAATGATGGCAAAATCACTCGTGATCGTTGAATCTCCTACAAAGGCAAGGACTATAAAAAGATATCTGGGCAAAGATTATGACATAGAAGCAACCATGGGACACATAAAGGATCTCCCCAAAAGTTCTCTTGGGGTAGATATTGAGGGTGGGTTCAAGGCAAACTACAAGGTTAAGCCGGACAAAAGGAATATAGTAAAAAAATTGAAGAAAATAGCAGGGCTGGCCACGCAGATATATCTGGCCGCTGACCCTGACAGGGAAGGTGAGGCAATCGCATGGCATGTGGCAGAGGAGATAAAAGACAAGAAGAAAACCATACATAGGATTATCTTCCATGAGATCACAAAAAAGGCCATTGAAGACGCAATAAAGAAATCTAAGTCTCTCGATGAGAATCTGTACAATGCACAGGTGGCAAGACGCTGTTTAGACAGGGTTGTTGGATATACCATGAGCCCCCTTTTATGGAAAAAGGTGAAGACAGGGCTGTCAGGAGGAAGGGTTCAGTCAGTCGCAGTAAGGTTGATATGCTTAAGGCAGGAGGAGATAGAGGGTTTCAAGCCGGAAGAATACTGGACGATAGATGTGAATCTTGCCACGGAAAAACATGGTGAAGAATTTGCAGCAAAGGTAGTAGTCCCCAAAGATATTCCGGATGAAGAAACCGCCTTTGGGATCAAAGAAGAGATAGAAAAGGCCCAATGCATAAAGATCAGTGAGATCACAAAAAAGGTAAGAAACAAGCACAGTCTGCCCCCTTTTATCACATCAACGATGCAGCAGGAGGCGTCGAGAAGGTTTAGATTTTCTGCAAAAAAGACCATGGTAGTAGCTCAACAGCTATATGAAGGTATAAACATCGGCGATAAAGGCCTTACAGGGCTTATAACATACATGCGTACAGATTCTCCAAATGTGGCCAGAGATGCCATAACCGATGTAAGAGGCTTTATTACAGCACAGATTGGGAAGGAATATCTCCCGGATTCCGCGATTGTGTATAAGGCAAAAAAGACTGCCCAGGAGGCACACGAGGCCATAAGGCCTACGAGTATGGAAAATATGCCTGAGGTGATAAAGCCATATCTTAAAAAGGATCAATACGCGCTCTATGAGTTGATATGGAAGCGGTTTGTCGCATCCCAGATGAGGGGAGCGATCTTTGATCAGACTTCTGTAGAGATCAGCGCCGGGGATATACGTTTGAGGGTTGTAGGATCAGTGCTCAGGTTTGATGGTTTTCTTAAGATCTATAAGCCCGGTGAAGAAAAGGATAGTCTCCTGCCGGCAGGGCTTGAGGAGGGGCGGATACTTGAGTTATTAGGTATAGATCCAAAGCAGCACTTTACCAAACCTCCTCCCAGATACACAGAGGCAAGCCTTATAAGGGAACTTGAAGACAAAGGGATTGGCAGGCCAAGCACGTATGCCCCTATCATATCCACAATTCAGGAAAGGGGCTATGTAAGGTTGGAAGGAGGTGCATTTTCGCCCACTGAGTTGGGTAGGGATGTGAATATGCTGCTTGTAAAACACTACCCGAACATCCTTGATATAAACTTTACTGCAGGCATGGAAGAAATGCTGGACATGATAGAAGAGGGCAGAAAAAACTATTCGGAGGCCATGCAGGCATTTTATAGCACATATAATAAAGAGCATACGCGCGCTGAAAAAGAGATGGAAAATCTCAGGGCTGAAAGAAGGCCCGCTGGTATCAAATGCGATAAGTGTGGGGCCCCGATGCTGATAAAGTTAGGGAAGTCCGGTCATTTTTTGGGATGTTCCGGCTGGCCCGAGTGTAAAAATACAAAAAATTTTACCAGGGATTCTGCAGGTAAGATCATTGTAAAAGAGCCTGCTACACCTGATACAACAGATGCTACATGTGACAAGTGTGGTGCCCCCATGGTGATGAAGCATGGCAAGTTCGGTTCATTTCTTGCCTGCAGTAATTACCCGGAATGCAAAAATACACGGCCTGTAAAACAGAAGATAACAACTGATAAAAAATGTGACAAGTGTGGTGCCCCTATGGTGGCAAGAAACGGAAGATTCGGTCCTTTCCTTGCCTGCAGTAGATATCCAAAGTGCAAGAATATAATGCCTTACCCCATGGGGTTTAAGTGTCCCAAGCATTCTTGTACAGGGGAGATTGTGGAGAAACGGACAAGAAAGGGAAAGACCTTCTATTCATGTTCGAATAAGGACTGCGATTTTATAAGCTGGACAAGGCCTGTCCCTGAAAGGTGTCCTGCCTGCGGAGCGGATTTTCTTTTAAGAAAAGGCGCCAAACTCATATGTCCGAATCCTGAATGCAATTATGAGCAGGAAACTGAAAGCAAGTAGGGTAAGGGTCATAGGGGGCGGTCTTGCCGGGGTGGAGGCTGCATATCATTTAGCATCGAGAGGTATTGAGGTGGATCTCCTTGAAATGAGGCCATCTACTATGACAGATGCGCACAAGACACTACTATTGGCCGAATTGGTCTGCAGCAATTCTTTTAAGGGTGATGATCCCAATACAGCGCATGGCTTATTAAAAAAGGAGATGAGGACCTTAAACTCTGTGGTGCTGAAGGTGGCGGATGGGACAAGGGTGCCGGCCGGCAAGGCCCTGGCGGTTGACAGAGATGCCTTTGCCCGTGATATCACACAGCTCATAGAATCTGAAAGATCGATCAACCTCATCAGGGAGGAAGTAAAGGGTATCGATACAGATATACCAACCATTATTGCCACAGGTCCCCTTACCTCAGGGGGGCTCACAAAAGATATTACACGCCTTACCGGCAGCGGCGGATTATATTTTTATGATGCCATCTCCCCTATAGTGGATGCAGACAGCATAGCCATGGGTCATGTATTTTTTGGGTCAAGATGGTCACCTCAAAGCAAAGATTACCTTAATTGTCCCATGACTGAAGAACAGTATGATGCATTTATAGATGCCCTGCTTGCAGCGGATAAGGTTAAGCCGCATACATTCGAGAAAAAAGAACTCTTCGAAGGGTGCCTTCCGATAGAGGAGATTGCATCCAGAGGTAGAAACAGCCTGGCCTTTGGCCCTATGAGGCCGGTAGGCTTTGTAGATCCGAAGACAGGAAACAGGCCTTTCGCTATTGTTCAGTTAAGAAAAGAAAATTTGAAGGGCGATGCGTATAATATGGTGGGGTTCCAGACCAGACTTACCTATCCTGCACAGCAAAGAGTATTTCAGATGATACCAGGACTGGCTTCATCTGGTTTTTTAAGGTTCGGTAGTGTCCATAGAAACACATTCATAGACGCCCCAAGGATATTAAGAAAAGACCTCTCTATAATTAGACACCCTGGCGTGAAGCTTGCCGGACAGATAACAGGGGTTGAAGGGTACATGGAATCAGCAGCCACAGGCATCATAGCAGGGCTTGCCATGTCAGCCTACCTGAAGGATATCCCATTTTACCCTCTACCTCCAAGCACTGCAATAGGTGCGCTTATACACTATATCACAGATCCTGTAGAAAAATCTTTTCAGCCTATGAACATCAATTTTGGAATTATGGAGACCCCGCATGTGGCAAAAGGCATGAGGAAGAAAGCTGTCTTAGAAAAGGCCGAGCATACATTTGGAAAGTGGGTTGATTCTTTGATCCAATCAGGGCTGCAGTAGGGTTGTATGAAAATAGTAAACAGTAAAAAAGGTTTTGGGTGTTAGGTTTTGAGTGATTAAAGATAGTCGTGAGTCGAAAAGATAAAAGATAAAAAATGACAATTTTGCAAGAAGACCACCATACCCCTTAATCCTCATTCCGGCGGAAGCCGGAATCCAGTCTTTTCAAGTAGTTGCAGATCATCTGGACTCCTCCCGGACTTGATCCGGGATCTACCGGAGTGACAACTTTTTACGAGTGCATCGAAGTTAAGAGTTAAAGAATACTAGTAACTGCTCAGGTTATTAGCCTGAAGGCCATTAGACTGAAGGATACTGATATCCCTTGGGAGGCAAAGGCCGTATTTGGAGAATATGATACTTGAATGGCTATACTATTATTGGGGTTTGTAAATCTTTTCCTTAAAAACCTTCAGCCTTTAGCCTATCCACCTGAGTATTTACGAATATTATTTATATGGTTCATTGGTTTTATTAGTTTGATTGGTTAGGCTTGGCACTTTGCAGCGAATCCTGAGTAATCTTGAAGAAATCGAGAGGCAAAAAAAGATTTTTAGCTTCACTTTTTACCTCACGATTTAAATATATTTTTATATGAAGATAACAAGTAGGTCTTCCGTCTAAGGCGGAAATGTTAGAGGCTTTTCATCTTTTGTAAGGCCAGAGTGGCATCAGATGGCCTTATATAAATAGGAGAGATATCATAAGGTGGGTTAGGCAGTGGAATATCTACTGCCATAAGCCCCATGGAGGCCGCCTTTGGGTACCACAGTGTCTTTGGCCCCGGATGAAAGTAGCCTTTTAAAGTTTCTTTTAAGACATCGCTGTATGTCTCGAGTGCATCCCCAACAAATAATGTGTCCTGATCTATGATTTTTGATATATCTTCAGGTTTTATATTGAGATAAGGGCTATGATCTTTCTCATCAGGTGAATATAAGGCACAGAACACCTCATTTTTCCTTGCGTCCATTACCGGCATGACAGGCATTTTTGAAGGTGACACCCCATGGGCAAGTGTATCCAGGGTACATATGCCAATAAGCTTGCAATCGATAGACATTGCAAGGCCCTTAGCCGTCGCTACACCTATCCTGATACCAGTAAATGATCCAGGACCACACCCTGCCACTATCAAATCTATGTCTTTTTTTGCCCAGTCGGTGATATTAAATGCCTTATCGATAATTGGTAGCAGGCTGGCAGAGTGTCCCGCCTTTCTCATAGCAGTTATCTCATATATTATTTCTTTATCATCTAAAAGGGCCACGGAGCAGACCTTGGTAGATGTATCAAGAGCTAGGATTTTCATGGCTTATCTGTTGGATATGATTCTTATAATGTCGTTATAGACGGCAAATACCATGAGCAGCGCCAATAAAAAGATTCCAATCTGTTGAGCTATTTCTCGCGGCCTGCCCTCTATGGGTTTGCGGGTAATGCCCTCAATAGCAAAGAGGAGTAGATGCCCACCGTCAAGTATTGGTATGGGCATGAGGTTTATCAATCCGAGATTGATACTAATAAAGGCTATCATAGAAAAAAACGGGAGCAGGCCTGCCTTGAATGTTTGGCCGGAGATTTGGGCTATCATGATGGGCCCGCCGATGCTCTTTTTTATATCTATAGTCCCGTCTAATATCTTCCAGAAGGCAATGCATGTGATTTTTATCACCTTGTATGTTTGGGAGAATCCATAGCGTATTCCTGATACAGGGCCAAGCCTTCCTATCTTCATATCCCCTGAGGCGCTTATCCCTATTACAGGCCTACTTATCTCCTCACCGAAGATGTTTGTTTCCTTTGCCATTTTTGGTTTTACATGGATGATAAATGTTTCCGATCCACGCTCTATTGTGATATCAATAGTTTTGTTTTCCCCTGCATTCTGGATGAGTGGCGATATACTCTCCCATGAGTCTATCCGGGTTTCGTCTATGGATATGATTTTATCACCTGCTAGGAAGCCTGCATTATAAGCAGGTGACCCATCTTGCACTTCTCCTATAATGGGTTGGATTACAGGCAGGCCTGTCCATGCTATTATACAATATATTGCAAAAGCCAGCACAAGATTGGCAATAGGACCGGCTGCTACAATGGATGTCTTCGATATAAGCCTTTTTTTTGCAAATGACCTTTCGGGATCTATATGGGTGATCTCTTCTTCAGACTCACTTTCCCCGAGCATCTTGACATAGCCCCCTAGGGGGATGGCAGAAACCATATATTCGGTCTCTCCGATGCGTTTTTTGAAGATGGCCGGGCCAAAGCCTAGAGAGAATTTCAGGACCCCAACCTTATTTGCCTTTGCTACAAGAAAATGTCCTAATTCATGAAAAAATATTAATATGCCCAGTACGATAAGAAAAGCGATTAATGTAATCATTGTATAGACCCGCATGAGCGCAAGCGCTCACAACAAAGTATGAAAATATTCTCGGGAGGAGAGAAACATCCATCCCTAGCCCCTAGCCCCTGACCCCTGACCCCTGATTTCTGATCCCTGATCCCTATTTTCATATATATGTCCTTGCTATAATCCTTGCTTGTTTGTCAAGCTCAAGTAGGTCTGTTGGGCCTGTGATTGTTGCCTTAGACAGGCGATCCATTACCCTTTTAACCAGAGGGATAATCCGGTCAAAGCTCAGTTTCTTATTCAAAAACGCATCAACTGCAACCTCGTCTGCTGCATTCATGATGCACGGCATTGTATCAGGCATGCTCATGGCCTCTTTAGCGAGTTTTATTGCAGGGAATTTATCCTCGTCCGGCGGGAAGAATTCTAATGTCAGGGTTTGTGTCAGATCCAAAGATTTTAAATCTAAGGCAAGCCTTTTAGGCCAGTGGAGGGCATATGCAATCGACACCCTCATGTCTGGATTGCCCATCTGGGCCTTTATGCTGGTATCTCTAAACTCTACCATAGAGTGCACAATACTCTTAGGGTGCAAGACTACATCTATTCTGTCTATACCGATATTAAAGAGCCATGATGCCTCTATGATCTCTAATCCTTTGTTCATCATGGTAGCGGAATCTATGGTTATTCTCTTACCCATCCGCCATGTGGGATGCTTAAGGGCCTGCTTTGGCGTAATGTCCTTGAATGTATCTTTTGGGGCATCCTTGAATGGGCCGCCTGAGCCGGTAAGTATAATACGTTTTATATCCCTAGGGGACTCCCCTGCAAGACATTGAAATATGGCACTGTGTTCCGAATCCACAGGGATTACAGCCACACCATTTTTTTTTGCCTCTTTAGTGATAAACTTGCCACCTATTACCAGAGATTCTTTGTTTGCAAGTGCAAGCCTCGCTCCTTGTTTTATTGACTCCATAGAAGGCAGGAAACCAGCACTTCCTGTTATACCGTTTATTACGATATCGGGAGATGCTGACCTGATAAGATCTGTTGCTGAACCATCACCAGTAAGGATGTCCCCCTCAAGGGATACACCCTTGTTGGGACTGGCAAGTGCTAGCATATCCACCCCAAATTCAGATGCCTGTTTTAATAACAATTTGTGATTGGCTCCGGCTGACATGCCTACCACTTTAAACTCTTGCGGATACATCTTTATTACATCTAAGGCAGATCCGCCAATAGAACCTGTAGCGCCAAGGATTACTACCCTTTTCATATTATCCAACTACCAGGATAATAAGGTACAGGGCAACCCCTACAGGTATGATACCGTCCATCCTGTCCAGCATGCCCCCATGTCCAGGGATGAGATGTCCCATATCTTTCACATTGAATTCCCTTTTGAACATGGATGCGGTGAGATCACCCATAAGGCCTAGTATAGTGATTATCCCCCCTAAGATGGCGAGGGCCCATACGGGATAGCAACCCTCAAGAGGATGGAAGAACGTGGGCCAGAGGTTAGAGAACATAGTATAAAGGCCGCCAAATATAGAGGCCGCTATGATGCTGAAGATGATGCCGCCTATCAGCCCCTCCCATGTCTTTTTTGGGCTTAACCTTGGTGCAATATTATGCCTGCCAAAGTTTTTCCCTATATAATAGGCGCCTGCGTCAGATATGAATGTACACAATAGACCGAATATCATCCAGAACTTGCCGTCTATGCCGCCCCGTACAAGGATCCAGAAGCAGAGCAGGCCTGCGGGATAAATTATACCTGCCAGCGTAAAGGCTACGTCCTTGGCAGAGGCCTTCCCTTTTTCAAAGAGATACAGACCACCAGCTATTATTATTAGGGAAACAAACCCTATGATACAATATAGGATGGTAAAATTTGAGTAAAAGCATAACCATATCACAGGGATTATACCTGCCCATGCAATCCAACCCAGCGCTTTTGCACCTTTACCTAGACTAACACGATAAAATTCATATAGGCACACAAGTATAACTATCTGAGCAACAGCAAAGAATACCCATGCAGGCCCTATGATAACAGGGGCAGCAAGGATAAGTAATAATATGGCAGCGCCAAGTATTCTTATCATCTTGTTTTTACCCCCTGGATCTGTTTTTCTGTCATGCCAAAACGCCTTTGTCTGGAGGCAAACCAGGCAAGGGCATTATCTAAAGATGTTTCATTAAAATCAGGCCATAAGACATCTGTAAAATATATTTCTGTATATGCAATTTGCCACAGGAGAAAATTACTTATGCGTTTTTCACCTCCTGTGCGGATCAAGAGGTCAGGATCTGGTATATGAGCTGTGTCAAGGAAGGATTCGAATGTTTCTTCATTGATTTGTTCCGGATCAATAGCCTTTTCACTGATAGCCTTTACAGCCCTTATAATCTCATCTCTTCCCCCATAGTTAAGGGCAATAGATAAGTGAAGGCCTGTATTTTCTGATGTCTCTTCTATACACTCTTTGACTTTTTGTTGGAGGATTTCAGGGAATTTGGTAATATCACCTATCACGTGAATCTTTGTGCCACTATCTTTAAGCTCTTGAATCTCAGCATCAATAAATTTTTCAAGAAGCCTGAATAGCCCTTCTACCTCTTGTCTTGGCCTTTTCCAGTTTTCAGATGAGAATGCGTAGAGCGTAAGATAGTCTATGCCTCTGGATTTTACCGCCTTTATAATCTTTTTTGTTATCCTTGCGCCCTTTTCATGGCCTTTTATCCTGGGTCGGCCTCTTTTTTGCGCCCATCTTCCATTTCCATCCATTATAATGGCAAGGTGCCTTATAGTGTTTTGCATATTAAAAATATAATATCATATAGCATTAGAATAGGTCAATGAGCTTTACTTTGGTTAAAAAAGGGCATATAAGAATGCCTTTACCATTATATTAAAACTTGACTTTTATATAATCATTGGATAGAGACTCTTTTTGCGCAAGGCTGTAGGTATGCGAGAAGATTCGCCAAAGGTAGAAAAATTCACCAAGGGCGGAAGGTCTGTCAGGGGTGTAATGTTTGTCTTTGGCAGAAAGTCTGCTTGACCAATGGCGGACGGAGAGGGCTGGCGTAGCTCAATCGGAAGAGCAGCTGATTTGTAATCAGCAGGTTGCGGGTTCAAGTCCCATCGCCAGCTCCAGAAAGTTATTCGACGTGGAGGGGTTCCCGAGCGGTCAAAGGGAGCAGACTGTAAATCTGCCGGCTCAGCCTTCGGAGGTTCGAATCCTCCCCCCTCCACCAGGTAGAAAGGGCTTATGGAAGGTGAAGGAATCAAGCGGGAGTAGCTCAGTTGGCTAGAGCATCAGCCTTCCAAGCTGAGGGTCGCGGGTTCGAATCCCGTTTCCCGCTCCAATCCGCCCTATGGTGGATTCTTCAGCAGAAATGCCCACGTAGCTCAGTAGGTAGAGCACTTCCTTGGTAAGGAAGAGGTTCACCGGTTCGACCCCGGTCGTGGGCTCTGCTTTATGGGTTTGTGAGTAGAAAATTTTTAAGAAGAGGGAGGAGATAGGAGATGGCGAAGGCCAAGTTTGAGAGGAAGAAGCCTCATTTGAATGTGGG
Organism: Thermodesulfobacteriota bacterium; assembly: GCA_034716155.1. Taxonomy (GTDB): domain Bacteria; phylum Desulfobacterota; class Desulfomonilia; order UBA1062; family UBA1062; genus JAGGYK01. Next base: position 61 of record JAYEFR010000072.1, on the reverse strand, counting down.
GACGATAGGGCATATAGATCATGGAAAGACGACGCTCACTGCGGCGATTACGAAGCATTTA
>JAYEFR010000071.1:0-3748 GCA_034716155.1 Thermodesulfobacteriota bacterium | reverse complement strand
CATGCGTGGTTACAGATGTAGGGGACTCTAAAGTCATTGTTGGGGATACCGGGATTGTAGTTCCCAAAAAAGATCATGGTGCACTTGCTCATGGGTGGGATCAATTGATCAGTGCTGGTCTACCCGCCATAAACAAGATGGGGATGGCGGCGAGGGAACGTATTGTCCAGTTTTATACCATGAATATAGTCATAGAAAGATATCAGAAATTGTATAATTCTATTATATAGAATTTATCCATAACCAAGGACTTGAGCCTAACCGAGAATGGCCCTGCGGAAATCTTTCCGCAGGGCCATTCTCGGTTTTTAGTATCCCCCAGCACGATAGTGAAAATCCATGAGCGGCAATCTTTGATTAGCAGCTAAAGAAACTGCAAAGTCTTTCCGTAACGTGATGGGTTAAAACATCTTTTGAGGGTTAAAAATCCCAGGGTAGTGCACTGAGATCTAACAGTTCTACCCATGCAAAGCTACTCCGATCCTGGAAACAATGATTTTCAGATATTCTTTTTAACCATCCTAAGGATTATCTTTGCGCAGTAGCCATTTGCTATGCCTGTGGCCACAGAGACCACAAAGAGAACCGGTATAAGGTGAAGAAGACTTATATGTCTTACTATAATAGCGCTCGCAATAATGATCTGGGTTATGCTATGACTTGTTGCTCCGCCCACGCTTACACCTATTGGAGAAAACAGGGTCTTTGGGAGACCCCACATAACAAGAGCGGCTACTGTCCCGCCTGTAAGTGAGAGCAGAAATGTTGGTGTAAAGATGCTGCCTGAGAACAGGCTCCCTATGAAGACCCTGCTTACCACAACTACAAGCCCCCACATGCCACCAAACATATATAATGCACACAAGGTAAATATATTTGCCAGGCCGAGTCTTAGGAATGGAACCGGCCTGGGGATGAATGCCTCAAACCAGTGCAGTATCACGGCCATGGCAATTAATATAGCAAGGATGGCGATTCGAGAATTGGTATTTAAGGGGGCAGGCCTTGGCATTCTAATAAGGCATTCGCCTCGGGAGAATGTGATTGAGACCTTTGCATAATACCCATATTGGCATTGCGAGCTTTAGCGAAGCAATCTCAAAGTGCCTGCAAAAAACGGGATTGCCACGTCGGCCTGCGGCCTCCTCGCAATGACAAAGAAACAATTCTGCAAAGGTCTCGTGATTGTATGCAACTAAGCATTTAAAATAACTATTAACCGTCAAATCCCGCCTCATCTCTTTTTTTGTCCTCTCGACTCTTGACTCTCGACTGTCGACTGTCGACTGTCCCTTTACGGCCATGAATAAAAGCCACCCTCATTTTCTCCCTTGCGCCTGTAGACAATAATTGTTGCACCTCTTATATCAGCCTGGTCTTCTACATACATAACTGCATCCTCAAAATAGCCCACTTTGTCTATGAGGTGGTGTTTCAACCCTGTTGATGCAGTCATCACCCTTCCATCCTTTATTATACTTAGGTCCTCTTTTGTTACAGGACGCACTTTCTCCACCTTTGCGAGGAAGTCCCTATAGAATTCCATTACGATGTCTTCCAGTATTTCTTTATCCTCGCTGGACATATCCCTCAATGGGGTTCCGGAATCCTTGAACTTTCCAGATGTGATGCTTTGGTGTTTTATCCCTAGTTTCTTCATAAGTCCTTCTAGGCTTACAGATGGGATTATCACACCGATATTGCCTACTATAGCAGATGGCAGAGCTACTATCTTGTCAGCTGCAAGGGCTGTCATGTATGCCCCTGATGTAGCCTGTCTTATAATACATGCCGCTACGGGGATTTTTTGAGTCTTCTTGAATTCTTTAATCTTTTTATATATCAAGTTGGATGCTGTAACCCCGCCACCGGGCGAGTCTACTTTCAAGACAATCCCTTTTATGGTTTTATCTTTTTTTGCGCGGGCCAGTATTGAATCAAGGCGTTCCATTGTGCCCTCTCTTGGCAGTATTACATCCTTTTTTGCTGTAATAGTTAAAGGTCCGAGGATTTCCATTACCAGTATCTTGTCTTTTGTGCCTGGGATGAGGGTGCGTTCCTCTATAGGTGGCAGGAATAATAGGTCTTTTATGTCCAGAGATATAAATGCACATCCCTGGAGCATTATAAGCAAGCTGACCGTAAAGATCGTCCATTTTTTCATCAGTTTATCCTCCCTGTAATTTCCCGCCAACAGTGATTTCAGGAATCAGGATTGTAGGTTGTGCATCAGCTACGGGGACGCCTTGTCCATCCTTTCCGCATGTGCCAATACCAAAACCCAAGTCACGGCCTATGCAGTCAATATTTGTAAGGATCTTTGGACCATTGCCAATAAGGGTAGCACCTCGCAGGGGATCTCCCACCTTGCCACCTTTTATGAGATAACCTTCTGAGACCTCGAACACAAAATCTCCATTTACTGTATTAACCTGCCCGCCACCCATCTTTTTAACAAATATGCCTTTTTCTACCCTGGATATAATCTCTTTTGGGGAAAGCTTACCTGGCTTTATAAGGGTATTTGTCATCCTGGGTATAGGTCTGTATCTATAAGATTGCCTCCTGCCATTGCCTGTAAGGGCCAGGTTATACTTATTAGCGGTTATCAGATCTGTCATATATTTCTTTAATATACCATTATCAACGAGAATAGTCTTTTTTGATGGGCTTCCTTCGTCATCGCAGCCAATGCTTCCCCTTTTCCCAGGTATGGTCCCATCATCTATGACAGTTATGGCATCAGATGCAACACGCCTGCCAATCTGTCCTGAATAGACAGAAAGTCCTTCACCTGCGAGATCTGCCTCCAGGCCATGGCCTATGGCTTCATGTATCATGGTCCCGCCAGCTTCGCTTGAGAGCACCACCGGCATAACGCCGGCAGGGGCCTGCCTTGCTCTCAAACACCTGAGAGCCCTTTCTATTGCTGTCTTTGCTATATCCTCCGGATTGATTTCATCGAATAGTTCGAAGCCTCTTGCCCCGCCTACAGGTTCATAACCTGTCTCAATAATACCATCTTTTGTTACCACCCCATGTACTGCAAATAATATGGAATCCCTTGTGTCTTCTGAGATAAACCCCTTTGAATTTGCTATAGATACATGTTTTTTAGACTCTCCATATATAATCCTTGCCTGGACAACAGACTTGTCCATGCCCCAGGCTACATCTTCAGCCATCTCTATCCTTTTTATCTTTTCTTCTGAAGAGATACCAAAAGGATCTGTATCTACCTTTGCATAGGATCTGGCCGGTCTTTTTTCTAGTGATATATTGGAGGTAAATGGGCCTTTTTTTATGGCAGATGCTACGGTAAGGGCCAAATCGTCAAGGGATGCTGTGTCGTTTGTGTATGCATATGCGCTTCTATCACCAGATACTACCCTGATTCCAATACCGGACTCATGTGTGGTGATGTATTTCTCTATGCGCCTTCCTTCTGAGATAATAGATGTTCCCTTTAAGTTTTCTATGTAAATCTCAGAAAAATCCCCCCCATTTTTCAGAGAGGACTTTAACAATTTTTCTATATTGATATCTTTTATATCTATCATACTATGTGCATCTCCTACTTCATTGAAAAGAGGTCGGGTTTCAGCATTTGACATCTTTCTTCATTTATATGGTCTGTATTGTATGTCATGAATCTTCAAACGTGAGGGGTTGTCCCAGTCTCTCCCCGATTTCGCCGGTTAAGAACGTCTTTATCTCGGCACCTGTCTTCATATCGAGGATCCGGCTT
>JAYEFR010000070.1:0-3756 GCA_034716155.1 Thermodesulfobacteriota bacterium | reverse complement strand
GCTTTACTGCTCTGTGGGGCCGCATCACTACGAATTCACCTCCGGATTTAAATTTTCCTCTTACATCCTGGTAGACAAAGATAAATCCTTCCGGAGCATACATTTTGTTCGGCCCCAGAGTGCGCCTGCCTATTTCCGGGCCGTAATCCCCGACAGAATACGGCGTGCGGAAAAGCATAACAGGATATTTCTGGCTTTTGTCCTTGGGGACATACACCTGTATATAGAGTTTGACTCCATCCCGCATTAAAACCATGTGTTCGCTCTTGGTATAATGCTTCTTGATCTCATAATTCGCCCCGGCACAGGCAAAAACTGACAAGATAACAAGGAATAAAACGAAAATCCTCAAATTCAAGAATTTATTTCTTAAGATAGAGCTCATCTAAACCTCCTATTTCATATGGAATTCCGCCAGGAATATAATAAAGAACATCAAGCTCTTATGTCAATCTGAATTCATGGTCAAATAGGGATTCGGTTTATAAGGTAGCATAATGGAAGAGGTTTTTGGGGTCATAGGTCTCCGGGTTATTGGTTGAAAAAATCAAAAAATTGAATTTATATCCAATATTTTGGATAAACGAAAATAATTAATAAATCATAAATCATATAATTCTATTATTATCAATAGATTAGAAAATTTCTCATGTTGGCATGGATATTGCATAAAACATAAAAAAGATAATATTTTATTAAGGGGGTGATAATAAGAAAAAGATAAAAAAATAAGGCTTTAAGGTTCTCCCTACCTTTTTGAAAAGGAGAGAGAAGGTATCCTGTGAAAACAGGATAGGAAAAAATATTTTTTTAACCAAAGAAAATCAAGGAGGTTAAATTGATAAAGAAATCAATGAAGATCCTGTTGGTTGCTTTGATCGCTGTGGGACTCACCTCTTTTTTGGGTGCGCAAGGGAAACTCACAGGCTCGATCGCAGGTAAAATCATCGACAGCGAGGGAATTGCCCTTCCCGGCTGCAATGTGACAGTTGAAGGACCATCCTTGCAGGGTCAAGCGACATTTGTCACCACTGAAACAGGATACTTCCGTTTTCCTGCTCTTCCCCCCGGAAGCGACTACACGCTTACTATTGAAATGTCAGGTTTTAAAACTATTGTCAGGAAAGGTTTAAGAGTTAGTGTCGCTAAAACCACATCTATTTCCATTACTATGGAGATAAGTGCAATAGAAGAAGAAATCACAGTTATAGGAGAATCTCCAACAGTTGATGTTAAATCATCTAAAACAGCCGTCAACTATTCAAAGGATTTCATCTATAACATCCCTATGTCCAGAGACTTATATGATGTTCTAAACTCCATGCCCGGTTCTATTTCCGAGGGAGTAAGCTACCGCCGTACATCATATGTTGCTGGAGGGACTGTGCGCGGCAACCAGTATTCTATTGACGGAATAAGCATCAACGACCCTGTGGTCATGTACCCAATGACAAACATTAATATTGATGTCTACGAAGAAGTTGAATTCGGGCTGTTCGGCCATTCTGCAGATATCGGAATAGCAGACGGCGGATTTGTAAACATTGTCACAAAATCTGGAGGAAATGCCTTCCATGGCGGGGCAACAGTTGAATACTACAACAAGGACATGCAGATGAGTCTCTTGAGCGCAGAAGATTTGGAAGCTGTGGGCCTGACAAAACCTGCCGGATGGAATGCCTGGCAGGACTTCTCACTGTATGCCGGTGGACCCATCATAAAAGACCGTTTATGGTTCTTCACAAACGGCCGGTATTTCACGTGGAAAAGAGATTTTAATCACGTCATCTGGAACGATACCATTGCTGCAGGAAAAAGGGTCTACACTCTGGATGAAGCTCCCCATAAAGAAATGAATCTCTTTGGGAAATTAACCCTCCAGCTTGCCTCCAATATGCGTCTTGTGACCTCTTATAACCTGACAACAATCACCGAAGATTTCTACACAAACCGCATCCAGAATTATTTAGACGTAACCTCTACTACAAAATGGGACGGTGAGACAGGACATACCATAAGCGGTCAGCTAAACTGGGTCATAAGCCAGAATCTCTTTGTCGATGCCCGGATTGGCTTTATCCGCCGTTTCTTCCCTATCCCTTACAGCGACTATGCAATTTCGGATGCTCCCAGGGATTATGACAGGTACTGGGGAATCTACAGGAACAACCCACGCTTCGAAGAAACCTATCTGCGAACAAGATTTAATCCCTCGGCCACAGCCACCCTCTTCCAGGACAACCTTTTCGGCGCCTCCCATGAAATCAAGATCGGAGTCGAATACGAACGCACAAGTGGTAACTGGGACTGGTGGAGACAGAATCCTTACATAATCCGTTACTACAACGGCAGCATCTACTCCTATCCCACTTCCTCCTCCCCTAATAGGGGCCGAATTTACGCCTATATCTGTGGATCTGAGGAAGGAAGTTCTGTTCAGGAAAACACAATGAACAGATTAGGCGTTTTTTTCCAGGACAGTGTCACCATCAAGGATCGTCTGACATTGAATCTGGGTGTCCGCTTTGACACGAGCACAGGGATATTTCCTCCACAGGAGCACGGCGCCACCGCTGATCCTTACGGAATTCTCACCACGATTGCAGGCACAGAATCTCCCTACAGCACGTATTCTCTTGATGAATTTGACTGTTTAACATGGACTCACCTCTCACCTCGTCTCGGATTCTCTTATGACCTATTCGGAGACGGCAAGACTTCGGTCAGAGGATCCTATTCAAGATATAACGAGTACCTGATGATCCAGTACTATTCACTTGCAAACCCCAATTATCCCAATACAGGAAGCTGGTACTGGTATGACGACAACTATGATCAGATTCCCGATGTTTCAGACAGTTACACACTGCGCTACATGCCTCCAGACCCGTTTACATACGATCTGGACGCAGAGATGAACAGAGATGCCACCGCTCCTTATACGAATGAGTTCACTCTTGGCATCGAAAGAGAGCTCGTCCGAGACTTCAGTCTTGGCGTAATTCTCATCTATAAGCACAAACAGAATGTCTTTGAAGATGTCAATGATTACAAGCTTGGTAAAGATGAAGCGTGGAAAGGATATACAACTGACAGTCCCTACTGGGAAAAATTCGAATTTTTGGATCCAGGCGATGACGGCCTCTTTGGAACAGATGATGATATAACGTCCTACTGCTATGCCGAAAAAGCTGGCGCCCCTGCTATCCACTATTATCTGACAAACGTTGAGGGTTCCTACAGAAAATACTATGCCGTCCAGTTCATTGCAAACAAGAGAATGTCCAACCGCTGGCAAATGCTCGCATCTCTTGTCTGGAGCAAGGCCTGGGGTAATATCGGCGGGAGCTACGGCTCATCCTACGGTGCCTCAGGAAACTTCGATACCCCCAATTCCTGGATTTATTCTGGTGGAAGACTGGATTATGACCGTCCGATAAACATCAAGATCCAGAGCACGGTCATTCTGCCTTATGACATCGTTCTCAGTGCTTACTTTAACCACCGTTCCGGCTCTCCCTGGAGAAGGTCGATTACAGTTTACATTCCCGATGACCCCAGGTACAAATATCCTGGTGATAGTTACGGTGTCCCCAGTGAAGAAATCGGAGAAAGACGAAATGCACCTGTTACTACACTCGACTTGAGATTAGAAAAGAGATTCCACCTGACAGAAACAGTAACAGTCGGCGGATATCTCGATATGATAAACGCCCTGGGCAGAAGCGGCTATTCTGTTACTTCCAATCCTGGAGG
>JAYEFR010000069.1:0-3790 GCA_034716155.1 Thermodesulfobacteriota bacterium | reverse complement strand
GACGACTAAATGATGAATCTGAAACGTGCCCTTTGTTTTGCAGCGAAGGTTCGTGAGTATCCAAGCCTTACAGACATCGAGCCTAAACTCATGGGCGAGATCGTTAAAGGAGCTGAGGATAGCGACAGGCCGGAAGCGATGTTGAACGAGCAGGGCCTTAAAGAGATTGAGGACTACATGGAGACACTATAGGGGAAGCGGTGGAAGATGAAATCTATTGAAGAAATAGGTGATATTACTCAGTGTTGTTTAGATGTTATCAACGAGCATGATTGTCATCCAGTGGAAGCATATGCAATTACTGACATGATACGGTTTTCCATAGGGAAACAGATGGGCGACATTGCTGATAAGATAATAGCGGAGGAGAAGGTGAAGGTCAAATGAACGAGAAGCTTAATTACCATGAGGTTGAAGTCGGACAGTCATCTAAGGGCGTCTGGTACTGTAAGAGCATTAGGGTATCAAATAGCGAAGCAATGGTTGTAAAGGACATGACTAGCATACTGATAGGAGACATCGAGGCAGTATTGAAGGCATACAACGAACCTGAGGAAAAAGAGGCTAAGGAGGAGAAGTAGATGGAGATAACAGTATCGCTAACAGATATAGATAGAGAGCAGCTGGAAGATGGACTTCCTGTAGTTTGGTATTTTGGTGAACCTCCAGAACACAATAGGGTAACGATACAATTTACAAAGGTGGGAAAGTAGATGAATAAGACATGTTTTGTCTGCAAAGGCAGAGGAAAAATATTTCGCCCACACTGGCCAAGTGGATTTAAGAAATGTAATCTATGTCATGGAACAGGAGTTTTAGTCTATCCAGAAGTAAGGAGGTTCTAAATGGATCTCCAGGCGATAGCTGAGACGACAACCACGCTTTACAAGCATTGCAGAGACGACCTGGTGTTAAAATACGGCCCTAATGTAACAGAGGAAACGACACTTAAAATATTTGAACGAGCGCATCATCATTACCTTACAAACATCATAAACCAGGCTAAACAGCCAAAAGCAGGCGGTGGACGGCAGACACAACAGCAGCCTAGACGGCAGGGTGGACATCAAAACGTGCCTAAACCCAAGAGCGGAGTTTACTGCTCAGGCTGCGGCAGAGAACTGACAATAGGTGAGAAAGCCTTCTGCGATAACAATCAATCTGACTATATGTGCTATCAATGCAGCCACTAGAGGTTTAATTCATTATGGCCGCCGATGGTTCAACCAGTAGTTTTCTCATGAGCATGTCCACCAAACCTAGAAGGGTAATGCATCCCATCTTTCTTTTTTCCAACTATGCTCATGCTTTCTACAGCCTCCCAAACGGCGGCCGCCCTCTCTTTTTTTTTAAACATGCGACATAATATTCTAGTACACAGTTTTTCATTGAAAAATAAATATTATGTGATTAGCATAGATCTTGAACAAAAAACAGTAAGTTGTACATGTCCAGGTTTTGGTTTTACAGGGCATTGCCGGCATATCAAAATGTATAAACGTCTAATTAAGCGTATCCTGCACGAAACACCCAGGGTTACAGTGAAAAAAATACGTTCTTAGACTACCCACAGCTTGATATTCAACTTTTCTAAGGTCTCATGGTAGGCTTTATCATCCATTTCTACAATGATACCGACATGAACAGGAACCTTGGGCTTATATTGCTTTTTGTACAGATCCCGATAAGTGAGAACACCACCAACAGCAGCTTTTGAGACTTTGGGAGTTATCTCAAATATCCATATCTCTGAATCCTTTTTAACAAGCAGGTCAATACGTTTAGCACGCAATGTTTGATACGCTCGGATATCTTTCGTTGTCCAATGATCTGGCGGCTCGGGCGCTTCAACGTCGAGGTGTACGTCATAAACATAGGTTCCACTGAACTTGGCGTATTTGACGAAGCGTTTAGCTATCTCCTTTTCGTCCGCTTTCAAATGCGTGAATTGCTGATTCACCACTTTCATCGTCCTCCTCGTCTTTTTCACCTGGTTGCTTCCAGGCGTTTTTATCATCCGTGCTGACTTGAGTTGTAAGACTAAGGCGTTTTTCGCTTTCAGTCTCAGGAACGCTTCTTTTTGATTGCGATTCCATGAATTTTTTATATTCAGATTTGCGGATCCGCAGCAGATCCAGCGCAATAGTGTTAGCATGACCTGGTATACCGCAGCCTTGAGCATATCGTAATTCCTCCAGGTTCATACTTTTAAGAGAAGCGATTAGATCCTCCTGGCTTGATGTCTTCATTTCATACTTCATGTACTCCCTATTTTGCTGGCGGTACTCGGGTTTATCATGCATGTATCGCCTTACTTTCTCGATTAAACTATCCAGTTTTATCACCAATAAATCATATATACATATTTGTATATTAAGTTTGCGACCGTCCACCCGGGCGACTGCCGTCCGAACACCCGTCCCGAAAGTTATTTAAAGTTTTCGACAGGTAAAGAATAGGTAAAGAATAGGAGAACGAAATATATGGTCGAAACAAAACCTATTGAGCAAGTTGTCGAGAAATGGCAACGAAAAGTTAGCGGTGCAGAGCCGGATTATAGGTCTGGCATCGAGAATCCTAAAAAGGATTGGGAAGCCGCTACTAAAGCAGCAGAACCAGCATACAAAGAAGGCGTTACCCGAGCAGCCAATGAAGGCCGGTTCGGTCGTGGCGTAGCAAAAGCAGGTACCGCCAAGTGGAAAAAGAACGCTCTTGAAAAAGGCCCTGGCAGATGGAGTTCTGGCGTCGGTATGGCATCGGATGAGTACAGATCCGGCATGACAGAAGTGCTAAACACAATCAACAGTGTATCATTACCACCTAGAGGCGCAAAAGGCGATCCACGTAACTATGAACGTGTGAAAGTAATCGGTGAAGCATTGCATAAGAAATTCAGAGGAAGATAAACTAGGAGTGATGTGAAATGGGAAAAACACAATACTCCTACGTTGAGAGAAAACACAGCGAAAGCGGCCAAAGTGGCAGCGCTATCTATGACCTTCCCGAAAGCGGATATATGCCAGAGGTTATCTTGAAGGCGTACAGTACGCCAACAGGATCTACAAATCTTGATCTCCCACTATCTGATGCAATTACTAAGATAGAAGTGATCGACGGCGGAAAAGTGATTCAGTCTCTTACCGGTAATCAAATGAAAGGCATGTCGATGCTACGCAAGTTTAAGAATCTGGCTTCACTGGAGACAAACGATAATGCAGTGGAACAGCATGATGATTTTTATATCCTACTTGGAGCAGTCTTGAATGGAACAAATTACGCTCCGGATATGAGTGCTTTTAGTAACCCACAGCTGAGGGTAACCTGGGATTATTCAGAGACGACAAATGAGTTCGGGATGAGCTGCGATGCTGATTCATCTCCAGCGATGAAATTCAGTGTTATCGCTAAGCTGGTCAGAGAAGGTGGAATATTCAGCCATGGATATGTCAAAACCCAGTCAGTGAAAGAATGGACACAGGCTACAAGTACGACAACCAAGACAGAGCTACCGCTTGGAGATCAGTTAATCGGAGTTGGAGTTGAAGCTGGATATGATGCTCTGGATTTTGAAGAGGATATCGAGCAGATAAAACTAGATATCGACAGTGGCGATTGGATACCGTTTGACTTCTACGAAGAAGAGATCTACTCTTCGCAAAACTGGTGGCATGGTGGGCCGTTCCAATATTCCTGGAGTGCTGATGTGATAGACAACAAAGAACTTGATACTCATATGGGTATTTTGAACCAGTTGAATATCATGTCTCAGGAGAACGCAGGTCGAGCTTTT